>CAZLNA010000494.1:0-1927 GCA_964560485.1 uncultured Desulfobacula sp.
CTCATGGAATGATCCTTTTGATGTCTGTCATCATTATTATCTGTCGGCTGAGATGTTTTTTTGTCTATCCGTTGCGGTTAATTATAAACTGTTTATTTATAGAGGCAACCAGGTTTGTTTAATTCTCCTTTATTTTGAGCAGCTGCCTGGAATTTCTCTTTTAAACAGACGGTGTCTTCCAGCCTTGACTTTACCCCATACTGCCGTTAATAATTAAAGCATAGATGCACAGCGGCCTGGTCCCCCTTATTGCCAGGCGGTGTGTATGAATTCAAAAAAACGGACATTGCGGCAATAAGGATTTGGGATGTGAAACAGATTGTGGGTGTGGCAGATATGAAGCTGAGCAATGATCTGAAGGATTCGATTGTGGCGTATTCTCTGGGGTCCTGTATCGGTCTGGTGATTTACGATCCCCAGGCAAGGGTGGGGGGAATTCTTCACTATATGCTGCCGGATTCTTCTGTTGATAAATCCAAAGCGCAGGTTAACCCCTTTATGTTTGCCGATACAGCGATCCCCAAGCTTTTTGAACAAAGCGACAACATGGGGGCAGACCGGACCCGGCTTCAAATCTATATTGCCGGAGGGGCTGAAATCATGAATCAGGCCAGCCTGTTCAACATCGGAAAAAACAATGTCATGGCTGTTGAAAAAGCATTTTCAAAAAACCAGGTGAGCATTCATAAACAGGCTGTTGGCGGAAGTGCAAACCGGACCATCCGCCTTGAGATTGCCACAGGCGATGTCTATTTGAAAACCGCCGGCTCCACAGAGGAAAAGCTATGACCACGCCCATTCAGGAACTTGTCAAGGAGATTAAAAATTTAAAACCGATCCCTGCCGTGATCAATCAAATTCTGGATGTGGTTGACAGGCCCGGCAGCACCATGGAAGAGATAGCCAATATCATCCAGTATGACCCGGCAGTGACGGCCAGTGTCCTGCGCACCTGTAATTCTGCCTATTTTGGACTGAAACATCCGGCTGAGTCCATCAAAGATGCGGTCAACCTTCTGGGCACAGACAAGGTTATTGAATTGGTTCTGCTCAAAAGCGGCGCCAAGGCACTGTCCGGAGATCAGGAAGGCTATGGCCTGTATGATGGCGGCATGTGGAAATACTCAGTGTCATCCGCAGTGATTGCCAAGCAGATAGCCATGAAACTCTCCTTGAAAAATAAGAATACCCTTTTTACCGCAGCCCTGCTCAAGGATATCGGGAAGACCATTCTGGACCGGTTTGTAAAGGAGTCGTTTGACCGGATCAGCCGGCTGGTGGAAGAAGAGAACCTCTCATTCATGGAAGCGGAAAAAAAAGTGATCGGGGTGGATCACACAGAGCTGGGCGGTATGATTGCAAAAATGTGGAAGTTTTCTCCAAAAATGGTGAGGATTATCCGCAATCACCATTTAACAGACATCGCCATGGTGTCAGATAAGGAGATCTGTGCCGTTTACCTGGCAGACTGCATCTGCATGATGATCGGTACCGGTGTCGGTTCTGACGGGCTGGCCTATGAATTCAATGAAGCTGCCATGGCTTCGTTAGGCGTGACACCGGAAGATGTTTCAAATATCATAGCGCAGTTTGTCATGAACATGAAGGAAGTGGAAGACCTTTTGATGGTGGTCTGACAAGCAGGCTTACACCACATAATAATCACTGGGGGAAACGTGAACGCCATACTGGTGGATCAGATCAGGCAGTCTCTGATAAACGTGATGAAGACCATGTTTAACATCAACGTTGAGGTCTCAGCAGATTCCGGCCGGGATGTTGCAGATCTAAGCCATGGCCGCAGCAGCAGCTGGATTTCATTTTCCGGTCAGATCAGCGGCAGTATGGCACTGGTGGTGGATGACCCGTTAATCAACACCATGGCTGAAAATTTAATGGGAAGCCAGCCGGACGGCGTCACAGATGA
>CAZLNA010000495.1:0-1918 GCA_964560485.1 uncultured Desulfobacula sp.
GGGTTCATGAATACAATTCTCTGCTTGTCATCAGTGGCGATCAGGCCGTCTCCGATACTGGAGAGGGTGACCTGCATCCACTGCTGCTGCATCCGAAGCTGCTTTTCAATTGATTTGATTCTCAGCAGGGACTTGATCCGGGATAAAAATTCCTGTGAATTGAACGGCCGTGAAATGAAATCATCTGCGCCTGCATCAAGGCCTTTGGCTTTGTATTCGGGTGAGTTTGAAAAATTAGACACAAGCACAATGGAAACTTCTTCAAACTGTTTGTCTGATTTGATCTGCCGGCAGACGTCAAATCCGTCCATACCTGCCATGACAACGTCGAGAAGCAGAATATCGGGTTTAAAATATTTTGTTTTTTCGATTGATTCCGTTCCTGATGCAGCCTGATCAATCTCATAACCGGCTTTTTTCAGGATGCGGGTCAGGGCGAAACGCTCATCCGGATCATCGTCTGTGATCAGGATGCGGTTGGCCTCTATGGTGTTGCTTTCTAAGTACATACCCTGCTCTTCCTTAAATATTTACGCTAATCCTGGTAAATGTTGATTCCAGGATAATATGTCTTTGCACAGACCGGGCATATGGAATCGCCCAGCTGCGCATCTGAATAGGTCTGGATATACTCCTCAATCTGGTTCCAATAGCCTTTGTCGTCCCGGACCTTTTTGCACAGGGAACAAAACGGCAGCAGGCCGCTGAGCTGTTTTACTTTTGCCAGCGCATCCTGCAGTTCGATAATCAGCTTATCCCGTTCCTGTTCTGCTTTAAGAATTCTGATCATGGCATGGATTCGTGCCTTGAATTCCCGGTTGGAAACGGGCCTGGCAATGTATCCGTCCGCACCAAATTCAAGACCGCCGGCCTGGTCAAAGGAAGAGGTTTTCATCCCCGATGTCAGTACCACGAAAATATGTTTGAGTTCGGGATTGGTTTTGATTTCCTTGCACAGGTCTGCGCCGTTCAGGTCCGGCAGCATCACATCCAGTACAAGCAGATCCACTGTTTCAGTGTTGAGCATGGCCCGGCACTGGGCACCGGTGGATGCCTGGATGACATCGTGTCCAAGCGAAGAAACCATGCGGACCGTTGCCGACAACACATCGGGATCATCATCTACCACCATGATATGGATGGCATCACTCATGGCAGGCTCCTTTTAAGCGGCAGGGAGAAAAAGACACGTGTTCCTTTGCCTAAAGCGCTTTCCACCCATATTTTACCCTCATGCGCCTCAATAATTTTTCGGGTGATGAGCATGCCAAGGCCGGTGCTTTTTTCTCCCCCGGTTTTTTTAGTGCTGGTTTTCTCAAAGGGTTTAAAGAGTCTATTCAGTTCCTCAGGCGCAATCCCCGGTCCTTTGTCCTCCACGCAGAAATTCACTGCGCCGTTATAGTGGGTAATGTCAATCCGGACGACCGTATCAGGGAAGGTGTGCTCAATGGCGTTTGACACCAGGTTGGTGATGACCTGCTCGATCTTGGGTGCGTCCATAAGAATCCGGGGCATATTGGCCTGGGTGTTTACATCAAGTGCTACCCTTTTTTTGCCTGCCTGAAGATTGTTGAGCCGCAGACACTGTTCAAGTGCATCAGACAGATATCCCGGCTGGATGTCGAGCTCAAATTTGCCAGCCTCAATCGCGCTGACATCGAGAAAATCATCCACCAGGCGCTTCATGAAAAGACAGGATTTTTGTATGGTATTTAAAAACCTGACATGCTCTTTGTCGAGATCCTGGGCCGCCTCATCAAGAAGGAAGTCTGAGTAGGTAATAACCAGCCCGATGGGTTTTCGAAGATCATGGGCAGCCATGCCGAGGAACTGGTTTTTTTCCTGATTCAGCAGCTCGAGCAAAGAATTTTTTTTATGCAGTTCCCGGGTCAGGTTGTTGAGTTCTTCATTCAGGGAA
>CAZLNA010000496.1:0-1915 GCA_964560485.1 uncultured Desulfobacula sp.
GAATCATGATTACCCCGCTGCCCTATGCCATTGATCAGAAGCCAGGCTCGGCAACCTTGCCGTTCTTTTCGGTTCAGCCGGTGATCCTCAACGAAGAGGGCAAAGAACTGGACGGACCGTGCGACGGTATTCTTGCATTTAAAGAGCCCTGGCCCGGTCAGATGCGGACGGTTTACAACAACCATGACCGGTTTGAAAAAGTCTATTTCCAGATGTTTGACGGGTATTATTTTGCAGGAGACGGCTGCCGCAGGGATGAAGACGGTTATTACTGGATTACCGGCCGTGTGGATGACGTCATTAACGTGTCCGGGCACCGGATGGGGACTGCTGAAGTAGAATCTGCCCTGGTCAGCCATAGGGAAGTGGCAGAAGCGGCTGTGATCGGGTATCCTCACGACATCAAAGGGCAGGGCATCTATGCCTTTGTCACCCTGAAAGTTTCTGCAACACCGGATGAAGGGCTTCTCAATGAACTCAAACAGCATGTCAGAAAGGAAATCGGGCCGATTGCCACACCTGATATTATTCATTTTGCCCCGTCTTTACCCAAAACACGGTCCGGTAAAATCATGCGCAGAATATTACGAAAAATTGCAACGGACGAACATGACAGCCTCGGAGATATTTCCACACTGGCAGATCCGAGTGTGGTCAGTGACCTGATCGAATGCCATAAGGATTTAAAAACCGCTTAAACCCAGACCCTCCTTATGCGCGGGCCGGCCGGGGTGTCCAACCCGGCCGGCCTTTTTTTTTATGAAGACCGCTTCAGGGCAACTGTCAGAATTCCGGCAATGATCAGGGCAGCTTCTGATAGGTACGGCTCAGGAACGTCCCCCGCTCCATTTGAGCCGGGTTTTCAGTACATTGAAGTAGGATTGATTCGCGAATGAGATCATTTTGATGTCGTTTCTGCTTTTTCGAATATAAATCACATCCCTGGGATCCATTTCAAACCCTTCCTGTCCGTCCAGCGTCAGGATCATCTCTTCCGGACTGCCCTCCAGGCGGATTTCGATACGGATATCGTCCGGAATAATCAGAGGCCGGTTGGTCAGGGTAAAGGGACAGATGGGGGTCAGGATGATAGATGGCACATGGGGCTCGACCACAGGGCCGCCAGCAGCGAGCGAGTAGGCAGTGGAGCCTGTTGGGGTTGCCACAATGAGCCCGTCAGCCCGGTAATTGGTCAGATAGTTGGAATTAAGGAATACGGCACAGGAGGTCAGACGGGAGAGCGCAGCTTTGTTAATGACCGCATCATTTAAAACATCCACATCAATGATCTGTTTTCCGTTCCGGATGACTTTGACATCAAGGCGTTTTCGGGTCTGGATCAGGTAATCCCCTTTGAGGAGGCGATCAAGTGCCTGCTCCAGGCTTTCTTCAGTGGTTTCAGCCAGGAACCCGACCTCACCGAATTTAACCCCCATCAGGGGCAGATCCCGGTGCTGGATCAGCCTGGCGGCACTTAAAAAAGTACCATCCCCGCCAAGAACAATGATGCAGAGGAGGTCTGGGGGGATATCGGCTTGTTTGCTCTGGTGAGTGTCAATCACGACTGCTCTGTTTCCCAGTTTTTTGACCAGTTCCCCGGCTTTCTTTTCTGCCCGGGCATCATTTTTGACCACCAGCCCGATCCGTTGCTCCATGGTACCCTCACCTCCTATGAGATATCATTGGGGGCGTTGTGCCGCAATTTCTAGGTAAAGTCAAGCACAATTAATGTGCTTCTGCCCAGTTTTTCCCAGACCCGAAATTGACCTTGAGCGGTACGTTTAGTTCATGAACCGACTCCATGACCATTCTGGCCAGATCCATCAGGGGCTGAGCTTCCTCAGCCGGGCATTCAAAAATAATTTCATCATGAACACTCAAAAGCATCTTTGCGGCCATGCCATTTTTACTCAAT
>CAZLNA010000497.1:0-1904 GCA_964560485.1 uncultured Desulfobacula sp.
TTCATGTTATCCCGCAGGTAGTCAAACCCGAACTCGTTGTTGGTGCCGTAAGTGATGTCCGAATTATAGGCGTCTTTTCTCTGTTGATCGTCAATTCCGCTCAAGATTGCGCCGACACTGAGGCCAAGCGCTTCATAGATCTGGCCCATCCATTCGGCATCACGGCTGGCCAGGTAGTCATTCACCGTGACAATGTGAACGCCGTTTCCAGTGAGTGCATTCAGGTAAGCGGGCAGGGTGGACATCAAGGTCTTTCCCTCACCGGTCTTCATTTCAGCAATGCTGCCCCTGTGCAGGGCGATGCCGCCGATAAGCTGCACATCATAGTGGCGCATGCCCAGAACACGGACAGATACTTCTCTGACAAGGGCAAAGGCTTCGGGCAGCAGGTCATCCAGGGTTTCACCGTTTTGAAGGCGGCTTTTGAAGGTGTTGGTTGTTTCTATGATCTGGTCATCGGGCAGTTCCTGCATCTGCGGCTCCAGGGCATTGATCTGATCGACCAGGGGGGCAAGTGCTTTTAATTGCCTGTCATTGTTTGAACCGAAAACCTTTGTGAAAAAATTGAACACGTTTGATCCTTTGCAATATATATACAATTAAAAATATAATACCGGTAACACGTAAAAGATATAAACATTAATCCGGTAAAATAAAATAAAAAATTCAAATAATTTTTTGTTAGGAAAGAAAAGAAAAAGCTGCTGTCGAAGGGCTAATTCAATATATATTTAATGGGGTTGACCGGTGCGCCGTTGATAATCACTTCATAATGGACATGGGGACCGGTGCTCCGTCCGGAATTCCCAAGCAGGGCAACGACATCACCGCGTTTGACCTCCTGGCCGCGTTTAACCAGAATTTTTTTCAGGTGGCCGTACCGGGTAACCCGTCCGTGGCCATGGTCAATCACCAGCAGATTGCCGATATACATTTTTCTGCCGGCATAGGAAACCCTGCCGTTGGCTGTGGCAATGATCTGGGTGCCGCTTTTATTGGAGATATCCATACCGGAATGGAATTCTTTTCTGCCTGTAAACGGCGAGGTCCGGTAGCCGAATCGTGAGGTCACCCAACCGTCCACCGGACGGATGGAAGGCGTGCAGGCGAGAAGATTTCTCTTTTTCTCGAGCTGTTTAATCAGGCTTTCAAAATCAAGGGCCTGCTTTTTGGCAGCCTGGCTGGTCTGGCTTACCTGGTGATGCATTTCACGGATCAAACTGTTATGTTTCTGTTCCAGCGGGATGTCCTGGTCGAGTTCGTTTTTAGGGATACCGCCGATACCGATCAGTCCGCTGGAATCGCTTGTCTGACGGATATCGGCAATCAGGCGGACCTTGTCTTCAAACTGGCTTAAGTTCTTCACCTGCCTTTTGAGAACTTCAATTTCACTGGCAAAGCTCTGGATCTGGCTGCGCTGGTTTTTGATTTCATCGGTCTGGGTGGCCACTGTCCGGGTGAGCGTCTCATTATTGAAAGATATGGTTTTCAGCCGGTAGTAATCATAGCCTAAATATGCGATACCGGATACAACCAGGATGGACACAATGGTGAATGAGACCAGAATCGCCTTATGGACACTGAACTCCCTGATGTCTGATGATGCGCCTGAGTGAAACCATATTTTAATGCTTTTTCTCATTGTTACCCTTAATAGTTAGATATTTTTTATATGTCAAGCATAAATCGCACTACAGTGGCGATTGGACAAAATTCAGCCCGGTTTCTTCATTAAGGCCGAACATGATATTCATATTCTGCACTGCCTGGCCCGCAGCACCCTTTAACAGGTTGTCGATGGCACTTATGATAATGATCCGGCCCTTTGATGCATCAAGATGATATCCGAAATCGCAGCAATTCGTACCAGCCACATCAGATATCGCAGGATACTCGTTCTGCCC
>CAZLNA010000498.1:0-1904 GCA_964560485.1 uncultured Desulfobacula sp.
GTGGTGGTCAGGGCATCGTCGGCAATTCCGCAGGCCAGTTTTCCGATCACGTTGGCCGTGGCCGGTGCGATGACTGCGGCGTCCGCCTCCTGGGCCAGATCAATGTGTTTGACCCGTGACCGGGTATCAGCGTAAAGATCGATAAGCACCGGGTTTTCAGAAAGGACTTCAAATGTAGTCTGGCCCACAAAATGGCCGGCACTCTCGGTCATCACCACAAAGACCCGGGCATTGGCTTTCTTAAAAAGCCTGAGCAGTTCCACTGATTTGTAGGCGGCAATCCCGCCGGTCACACCGAGCAGGATGGTTTTATCGGTCAGGTCCATAAATTTACCCGCAGATTATTCAAGCAGGGAGGATTCCCTGAATCCTGAGCCGTCACTGACAGTGGGGGCAACCCCCACTTCCACCCAGGTATTGATCTGTTCGTCACGGATGGTGATCACCGCTGTCCGGTTCGCTTTTTGAAACACCATGATGGTGGTGCCGGGCGACTTGATCTGGCTGATCACATTCCAGTTGTCTTTCTGCATGTTGTTGCTGAAAAAATTGAACAGAGACCGCCGTTCCACTCGCCCTTTCAGCGTGATGATGCCGGATGTGTAGCCGGGTGTGGAGACCACGACGGTCCGGTCCTTGACCACTTTGAGTTCCATGGGAATGAGCACGTCTTCAAAATCATAGTAGACTGCTGTGGTTTTTCTCGATTTTGCCGAGCCTCCCTGGGGGCTGGCGCTCTGTGGTTCCGGATCTTTTGAAAAAGTGCTGCCCAGGCAGCCGGTCAGAAAGAGAGCAAGCAGTGCGGCCAGGCCTGCATGTTTTGCCGCGGTGATGAGTTGTTTCATATATCCTCCTTGGAGTGTCGCGTGCGATTGCATGATGAATACTATCTTCTAAAACGATTTGGGTGAAAAGTCAATCCGGGCCGGCAGCCCCGGATCTCTTATATTCTGCTGTCGAGGCGGTCAGGTCTTTTTTCCAGAGGAACTTTTTATTCTTCAGGGGCCGGACTTGTTTTGGGTTTTTTATCAATCAACTTGCTGGTGGTAAAGACCCGCTTGTTTTTCATTAAAAAAAAGGTTCCGCCGTACGGATCGTCCGGAATGGCATCAATGAGCCCCCTGTCCACCAGGTCCGACAGTTTCTCCGGCCACTTGCCGAACGCGGCCTTGTAGGCATCCACCTGTTTTTCAAGTTTATCAAGAATGATCAGGGCGTTCCTGCGGCGCGCAAGCTGGCGGGCCAGGTCCGGATTCTGGGTGGTTTTTAAAATATCGTTTAAAAAAACAATGGCCGGGCCGTGCTGGTTCTGGTACATGGCCAGCCGGGTGGCCAGTGCGGACAGGTATGACGGGGCGCCCGGCAGCCTGGCTGCCTGCATCATATATCTGGCACCGTTGGCATTGTCTTTTAAAAAATAAAAATAATTGAACCCGAGGTAATACGGCACTTTAAAATCTGCAGTGCGGTATTTTGCCGCCTTGTGCAGCAGCTTGTTGGCCAGGTCCACCCGTTTAAAATCCCAGGCCAGGATCATGTCTGCCATGAGGTAGGCATCCCAGAACCAGGGATCCAGATCTGTGAGGATATCCACGGATTCATATAAAAATTCTGCATGGCGGCTGTTCATGCGTTCCTGGTTGATGAATTTGCCGCCGAAAAAGGTGGAGATCTTTAAAAAGAGAAAATCAGAGACAATGCCGGAAAACTCAAGGGATGCCGGTTTTGTGATCTTTGAGGGCAGTACATAGCCGATATAACTTTGTTTTAAAAGCGCTTCGCGCCGGTTGACCAGATCGAGCTGGAACGCCCGGCAGATGACGGCCATGACAACAAGCACCCCTATCACGGCTGCCTTTTTTTTCATCAAAGCTCTCTTTTGTTGAAAATGAGAGAAGAGAGGA
>CAZLNA010000499.1:0-1895 GCA_964560485.1 uncultured Desulfobacula sp.
CCGCCGTTCAGTGGAGCCGCAGATGGTATTGAACAATTCGTAGTGGCCGGCATGCTGCTCACACCACGCCTTGATTTCTTCCCAGAACGCCGTATTCTGGGTGGTCTGGGCAACCACTACCGCCTTTTCAAAAATCGGCAGCTCATCAAGCGCCGCAATGGCGGTCACGGCATAGCCCCGGCCCTGGGCATAGCCTAAGGGCCCCACTACCTCCGGGTGTTTTTTATCACCGATAATAATGGTGGAATACCCTTTTTGAGCATATTTGTGGATGATGACCTGGACCCTGACCACCCTGGGACAGGTGGCGTTGATCACGGTAAAGCCGGCGTCTTCCAGGGCTTTTTCATCTTCAGGCGGGACCCCGTGAGCCCGGATCAGAACAATACCGCTGCCTTTTTCCGGGATGGTGTCAAGCTTGTAAATCCCCTTTTTGGCCAGCATATCCAGCACCTGGGGATTGTGGATCAGCGGACCATAGGTATAGATGGGTTCGTTGGCAAAATTGGATGCATCCAGCACCATATCCACGGCCCGACGAACCCCCATGCAGAAGCCGGCAGTTTTCGCAACAGCAATTTTCATGCAATATGGCTTAGCAGTTCAATCAATCGTTCAAATTCAGTTTTTGATTTAAACTTAATCTCTATCTTTCCTTTGCTCCCGTTTTTCTGGATATTCACCTTTGACTGTATCTTTTTTGACAGGGCGGTACAGGTCTGGTCGAGAAACTGTTTTTCAGCTTCTGAAATTCTTTTCTGCAGCTTTTTGGGTTCTTTTTTGGCCTGGTTGACCAGCCGCTCGGTCTGGCGGACAGAAAGCTCTTTTTTCAAAACCATATCAAAGAGCAGGAGCTGGTTTTCTTCAGACCCTGCGCCAAGGAGTGCTCTTGCGTGTCCCATGGAGATTTTTTCATCCACCAGGCTCTCCTTGATGAGAGCAGGCAGGCTTCTGAGCCTTAACAGGTTGGCAATGGTGGAACGGTTTTTGCCGATCTTCTGTGCCACTTTTTCCTGGGTATAGTTAAACTCTTTGATCAGTCTGTGATAGGCTTCCGCCTCTTCAAGCACATTGAGGTTTTCACGCTGGATGTTCTCAATGATGGAGACCTCAAGCACCTGTTCGTCGGTCAGGTCCTTGACAAAGACCGGCACATGGGTGAGGCTGGCCGCTTTTGCCGCCCGGAGGCGCCGTTCGCCGGCAATCAGTTCATAGGCGTCATCCATGTGGCGGACCAGGAGCGGCTGGAGCACGCCCTGCTGGGCAATGGATTGTTTTAAACGCTCATGTTCTTCAGGATTAAAAACCGTTCGGGGCTGGTACCGGTTCGGGGCAATATCCTCCACCGGGCACATGAGAAAATCAGGGCTGCTCTCCGGCGTATCGAAATCAGGAATCAGTGCTGATATCCCCCGCCCAAGCCCGGTGTTCTTTTTTTTCCGCTTTGTCATCTTTTAAGAAGTTCCCTTGCAAATGCAACATAACTCTTTGAGCCCTGGCTCAATTTGTCATACAAAATTACCGGCAGTCCGTAACTCGGGGCTTCTCCCAGTTTCACATTCCTGGGGATTTTCGTACGGAACACCATTTCTTTGAAATATTGCTGTGCATCCTCGACCACGTTCTGCGACAGGTTGGTCCGCCTGTCGTACATGGTTAAAAGGATGCCTTTTATTTTTAATCCTGGATTATAAGATGACTTTACGCGTTTGATCGTGTTCAACAGCTGGCCAAGCCCTTCAAGGGCGTAAAACTCGCTTTGAAGCGGGATCAGGACCGAATCAGATGCGGTGAATGCATTAAGGGTTAAAAGGCTCAGGGCGGGCGGGCAGTCGATGATGACAAAGTCAAACGGCTCTTCGAGCTGGTCGAGCAGTTCTTTGAGCTTTTTGGCC
>CAZLNA010000500.1:0-1890 GCA_964560485.1 uncultured Desulfobacula sp.
TCCCTGGGAAGGCGGTATGGTGGACGCAAGCCTTCAAAAAGAATTTCACCGCCGCGGTGTCGAATTAATCCCGCTGGAAGCGGGTGCCTGTCAACTCATCAGGGAACTCGACGCTGGTCACGGAACAGACCCTGAAATCGTCATCGGCGGTCAGCTCACCGCACCCCCTGAAAAAAGACAAAACACTCTTTTACCGGGAATGTCATTCAAGGCTGGAACTTCAGCCATGCCGGTACTTTCCAGCCATATGATCGGCACTGCTCCGGTTCTGCCTTTTGCACTGTTCATGGAGTATCATGCAAGGGCTGCCGTACAGAACAACCCCGGTCTGACTTTTGCCGGACTGGACAATATGCGGCTGCTCAAGGGGATGCGGCTGGAAAACAGGGAGGCAAAACTGGTGATCCAGATGGACAAATGTGCACCTTCAAAAGACGGCTATCAGGTTTACAGCCGTATTGATGAAGATCCCCTCTCATCCACGCCCCGCAGTGATATGGCCAGGAAAGCATCTGCCCGTTCCAGCTGCACAGTGCTTCTCAAAGACCGGCTGCCCAAACCGCCTGTACTGTCAAAAGCAGCCTTTATGTCCCTTTCTGCCTATCCCATGGATGCGCAAGAGGCCTATGACAGGATTCTTTTTCATGGCCCGGCCCTTCAGGGGATCAAAAAAATCAACGGCTGGTCTGAAAAAGGCATTGAAGTGGTCACCCGGCCGGCCCCATCTCCTGAACAATGGATTGCCCAGCCGCCCGGGAAAGCGTGGATTATTGAACCAATGATGCTGGATGCGGCATTCCAGGCTGCTATTTTATGGTCTGTTCAGCGGACAGGACAGGCCTGTCTGCCCAGTTTTGTGGCCAATATGAGGCTCTATGCGTCTTTTCCCGGTTTCAAAGGGGATATCCGGATCCTGTTTACTGTGAATGAGGAGAGCGAAAACCTGATCAAAGGATATTTTACCTTTCTGGACGAGAACAATACGGTCCTGGCAAGCATCACCGGTTTTGAGGCTGTTGTTGACCCCGGGCTGAAAGAGAAATTCAAAAACACCCCGCTTTTCTCAAGGGAGGCCATCCTCGCCTTTGCGCAGGGAAATCCCTCTGATGCCTTTGGAGACAAATATGCCGTTTTTGACCGCCAGAGAGAAATTGCAAGGCTGCCAAGACCACCATATTTTTTCATGGACCGCGTACTTTCAGCAGATCATCCCCAGTGGGAGATGCAACCTGGCGGCTGGATAGAAGCGCAGCACGACATCAGCGGCATGGACTGGTATTTTGATGCCAACCGTACCGATTCCCTGCCGTTCTGCATCCTGCTTGAAATCGCTCTTCAACCCTGCGGCTGGCTTGCCGCCTATGCCGGTTCAGCCCTGCACAGCAGCGATCGGCTCCATTTCCGGAATCTTGGCGGGAAAGCAAAGCAGATTAAACCGATCACCCGTGACTGCGGCACCCTGACCATTCGATGCCGGATGACCGATGTCTCTAAAGCCGGCGGCATGATCATCCAGGACTTTGACATGGAAGTGCTCTCCCAGGGCAGACCGGTTTATCAAGGCAGTACTAATTTTGGTTTTTTCACATCACAGGCATTGTCGAATCAGGTGGGTATCAGAGCCAGTGAGATGGCCGGATATGCGCTGCCGGAAAATCTTGCTGAGAACGCATTCTCGTATACTTTTACAGATGATGCGCCGATCACTCCTGAAGACAGTGGCCAGAGCCCGGACACCGGCATGCCGGCCAAATCGTTAAGAATGATTGATACCATTGATCAACTCTCTTTTGAGGGCGGTCATTTCAATCAAGGCTATATCAGGGCAAGCAAGAGAGTAGATCCAAAAGAGTGGTTTTTTGATGCTCATTTCTACCAGGATCCGGTCTG
>CAZLNA010000501.1:0-1877 GCA_964560485.1 uncultured Desulfobacula sp.
GAAGACGGCCGTTTCAACCCCAAATATGATGACTGCGCCCTGAGCATATACGATGCAGACACGGTAATTGTTTCCATCGGTCAGATGGGTGAAACCGGTTATGCTGAAAAAGAAGGCATTGAGTTGACCCCGCCAGGCGGTTTTGTGGCAGACCCGGTTACCCTGCAGACCCCGATCGACTGGGTCTTTGCCGGCGGTGACGCGTTCTACGGGCCCAAATCAGTGGTGGACGCCATTGCATCCGGTAAAGAGGCGGCCGAGTCCATGCACCGGTTTATCAATGGCGAGGACCTTGCAGAAGGCCGGGAGAAGAAATGGCATTATGAAAAGCCCTCCATTGATGACGTCTCCTGGATGCCGCGGCCGGTCCCTGAAAAAATAAGCCTGAAAGAAAGGGAAGGCAATTTCAAGGAAGTTACCATGATGCTGGCCAGGGAACAGATTGAAAAAGAGGCTGAGAGATGCCTTTCCTGCGGGATCTGTTCAGAGTGCTATCAGTGTGTGGAAGCCTGCCTGGCCGGTGCTGTGGATCACGATCAGCAGCCTGAAATCAAGGATCTCAAAGTTGGTGCCGTCATCATGACCTCAGGTGCCACCACCTTTGATCCCTCCGGGCTGGATGATATCTATATGTACAAGCGGTCAAAGAATGTAATGACCTCACTTGAATTTGAACGCATCCTGAGTGCCGGCGGGCCCACGATGGGACACCTGGTCCGGCCGTCTGATGAGAAAGAGCCGGAAAAAATCGCCTGGCTCCAGTGCATCGGTTCAAGAGATACGAATAAATGCGGCAATGGCTATTGTTCCTCTGTCTGCTGCATGTATGCCATTAAAGATGCCATGATTGCCAAAGAGCATTCGGAAAAAGAACTGGATGCAGCCATATTCAATATGGATATGAGAACCTTTGGTAAAGACTATGAAAAATACTATAACCGGGCAGCCCAGGAAGAAGGGGTCCGCTTTGTGAAATCCAGAATCCACTCTGTGGTGGAGGAGCCCGGGACTGACAACCTTATCCTGAACTATGTCGATGAACAGGGCAATATGCAGCAGGAGATCTTTGACATGGTGATTCTCTCTGTCGGGTTGACCATTCCCAAGGAAAGCGTGGCGCTGGCCGAACGGATCGGGATAGAGCTTGACCAGTATAATTTTGTGAAGACCTCTACCTTTGATCCCCTGCAGACATCGAGACCCGGCGTTTACGTATCCGGTTCCTTTCAGGGGCCAAAGGATATTCCGTCCTCTGTGACCGAAGCCTCCGGATCAGCCGGGGCAGCCGGAAGCGCGCTTGCTGCGGCACGTCACACAAACACCAAAGTCGTTCACATGCCGGATGAGCGGGATGTGCTCGGAGAAGAGCCCCGGGTCGGCGTATTTGTCTGCCGCTGCGGTATTAATATCGCCGGAACCATTGATGTGGAAGAGTTGACAGAATATACAAAGAATCTGCCCAATGTGGTGTTTACCGGAGAGAACCTGTTTACCTGCTCCCAGGACACCCAGGTCTCCATCAAGGAACTGATTGATGAGCACCAGCTCAACCGGGTGGTGGTGGCGTCATGTACACCCAAAACCCATGAAGGTATTTTCATGGACACCCTGGAAGAGGCCGGCCTGAACAAATACCTGTTTGAAATGGCCAATATCCGGAACCAGGGGTCATGGATGCATTTTCATGAACCAGAGCAGGCCACACAGAAGGCCAAAGATCTCATACGGATGGCAGTGGCGCGTGTGGCCACCCTTGGACCGCTTCATGATAAGCGGATTTCAGTGATTGACCGGGCCCTGGTCATCGGTGGCGGCGTTGCCGGCATGAATGCAGCCAGGGGGCTGGCAGACCAGGGGTATGAAGTCGTGCTGGTGGA
>CAZLNA010000502.1:0-1871 GCA_964560485.1 uncultured Desulfobacula sp.
GTATGATGCAGAGTGCCAGCGTCATCAAATCCCGGCTCACCAGACCGGACATGAAGGCCAATGTGGCTGCGGCCCGAAAGCTGGGTATCTCCATGCAGGACATTCAGGCTTTCATTGAAAGCCGGGAGATCCCCCGCATGCTTGAGATCATTCAGCGTTCCGGACTTCGGGCTGCTGAAATCGTGGACAGCATGCTCAGTTTTGCCAGAAAATCGGATGCAGGCCAGGACATGCATGACCTGGGCCGCCTCCTGGATGGTATCCTTGAACTGGCAGCAACCGATTATGACCTGAAAAAGGAATATGATTTTAAAGCCATCAGGATCCGCAGGCAGTTTCAGGACGCCCTTCCCCAGGTCCCCTGCGACAGCGGGAAAATCCAGCAGGTTTTTCTGAATATCCTGCGAAACGGGGCACAGGCCATGCAGGCAGCCGGAACGGATTCTCCCGGATTTGTGCTGCGCATCCACCACGAAGAGGAAGCGGGCATGGTCTGTGTTGAGATCGAGGATAATGGTCCGGGGATGGATGAAAAAACCCGGTCAAAGGTGTTTGATCCTTTTTTTACCACCAAACCCGTGGGCCTGGGAACCGGGCTTGGCCTGTCCGTGTCTTATTTTATTGTCACTGAAAATCACAACGGAAGGCTGGATGTTGTTTCAGAACCGGGCAGGGGAAGTACCTTTATGATCCGCCTGCCGGTGGGTCAGAGAACCGGGGGATGAGCGCTGAGGCGAACCCCTTTCGGATGTCGCCTCCGCGCTGTCCTGATTTCGGCAATTGCCGGTATTTTTACCTTCAATTTGCCGGCCGGGTTAGCTTTTCTTCTGTCCGGAGGGCAGGGTCGGCAGGCCTTCTGAAGGCAGCCGCAAGCCCTTGTGGTTAACCCGTTCAAATTAATGAATAACCATTCATTTTTTCAGCAGCCCGAAAACCGCCTGAACCCGTTGTCAAGCCACAAAGTTCATTGCATTTTAAGTTCTGTCCTGATATGACAGAGGCGAGGAATAATTGCTGTTTCGACCGGCGGGAACACATGGAATAACCAAAAGACCATTTGGATTCTGCCGGGAGAATAAGGCTTAAATATCAGAAGAACCGGAGACCTAAGAATGAAGAGTCAAGAAAGCTGGGACTGGCAGACCCCGGAAAAGCAGATTTCTGTCCGGGAATGGCAGGAGAAGTTTAACTGGGTGGAGGATTTCAGCGTCAGCCCTGACGGCGAAAAAATTGCCGCCATCGTCAACCTGGATGAAATGGAATTCGGCGTCTGTGAAAACGGCGACGTTTGGGAAGAAAATTTTGAAAAGGCATGGTCTTTAAGGCACCTGCCCGACGGTCGAACCGCTTTGCTCGTGGCCAAAGACGAGGAGTGGTCGGTCTGTGTGGACGGGGCCTGCTGGGAGACCTGGTTTGACTATGTCTGGGATCTTCAGTCCACCCCGGATGGCTCCCACATCAGCGTGGCCGTCCAGATCGACGGTGAATACGGCATGGCCGTCAATGATACGGCCTGGGAAAACCGGTATGAAAGCATCTCCAACATGGTGCTCAGTGAGACTGGCAGTGCCGGCGCCGTCGTCCAGGTGGAGCCGCTGGGGCAGGGGGATATTCAGGGTTTTGCCAATGGTATTTTCAGCCTTGCCGTCAACGGCGAGGCCCTGCCGGAAAAATACATGAATATCTGGGACCTGGCCTTTGACAGCCAGGGGAAGACCCTGGCCGGTTCCATCCGGAAAACCCGCACCGATTATGGTATTGTCAACGGTTCTGCCTGCTGGAATGCCAGTTTTCAGTCTGCCTGGCGCCCCCTGTATGTCGAGCAGGACAATGCCCTGGTGGCCCCGGTGAAAACTGCCGGCAAATGGATG
>CAZLNA010000503.1:0-1870 GCA_964560485.1 uncultured Desulfobacula sp.
CACTGCACTGACCAGTCCCCGGGCGCCGGTGTTTTCCTCGAATGCCCGCTCTGCCAGAAATGACAAGGCTTCATCAGTGAAAACCACGTCAATGCCGTAACTATTGAAATCCATTCGCTTGCTGAGGATGACAGGGTTATTGGGCATTTTCAGAATCGTGTACAGGTCTTCCCGGTTTAAGGGTTCAAGGATGCACCGGACCGGAACACGACCGATGAATTCAGATTCAAACCCGAACTCCACCAGATCCTGGGACTGGGTCCGGGAAAGCAGCTCTTCATCTTTTTCCGCTTTTACCAGGGTTGAACCAAACCCGATACTCTGTTTGGACAGGCGTCTGCGGATCACATCAGTGAGACCGGAAAAGGCACCGCTGAGGATAAAAAGGATATTTGCCGTGTTGACCCGCTGCCGGCTTCGTTTGCCTGTTCTCTGGAAGGCTTCGAGTTCCTGCATCATGGAGACCGGGTCGTGGGGCACCTTAAGGTCAACATCGGTTTCTTCCATAGGCTTTAAAAGCGCCCGCTGCACACCGGTTCTGGATACCTGGGCCCCAATGACATTGGGGCTGGCAGCAATTTTGTCGATTTCATCAAGGTAAACAATCCCGCATTCGGCCAGTTCAATATCATCATTGGCTTCCTTGACAAGGTCCCGGATCAGATCCTCCACATCACCGCCCACATAACCGGTTTCTGAAAATTTGGTGGCATCTGCCTTGACAAAGGGGACACCGATTTTTTTGGCTATCAGTTTGATCAGGTAAGTTTTCCCGATCCCGGTGGGGCCGAGCATCAGTATATTGTTCTTAATATTGCCGGTGATTTTTGACATGCCTGCACCTGCGGTCTGGGAATGCCGGATCCGGTTAAAATGGGTGCAGATTTTTGTGGCCAGTACAGATTTGGCCCGATCCTGCCTGACCACATACTGGTCAAGATAGGCAATCAGTTCTTCAGGCTTGATGTTGAAATCGATCAATGCCTTTTTCCCGGGCTTGGTCTCATCTCCGGAGATCCCGTCTTCCTTGGGAAGCACTGAAGGGGATATGATCTTGACATTATTGCCGAATTTTTCGTTTAAAAATTTGCCCAGTTCTTTTTCGATTTTTCTCGGGTCCTGGGAAACCGCATGCGTCTGTTTATTCATAAGTGTTAATATAAACAAGGTTGGGATTATTTCAAGCGTGATCTCAAGACTTTGGGGTTTTTTCAGAAAAGAGTTCGCAGGGCTTGCCCGAAGACTGGAAGACCACCATGCTCGGCAGCTGCCTGGTCTTAAAGCCCATCGCCTTGCATCCGTTAGGATGGTCGACATCCCAGGTGACATAGAAGAACCGGCACCGGTAACAATTTCTCCTGAAGTCTTTGGCCATGGTTCCCTTGGCTTCCGCGTGGCTGAAATAAAGTAGCTAATAGCCAATAACGATACGCTTGTCAATCAAAACGTCGATCCAAAACAGTGGCCTGTTCTGTTGTCATGCAATATTTGCTGCCGGTTTTTTTTCAGAACGGCTCTGGTTTTTCACAAATGCTTAAAGAAAGCGGATCTTTTTTGTATCTATATCTTTTCCATCATTAATAGCATTATTTGAAAAGTAATCAAAACCGAATAATTGACTAATTGTAAGCGTATAATGAAAAACTTCAAGTTTGAAACGTTTACACTCTAAGGGAGGGATGATGATGCATGCACTAAATATTATCAGGCAGACATATGTGGTCACCTTTCTGTTGTTGTTTTTATGGGGTGCTTCTCCATCTCATGCACAGATGATTCATGGCGGCGACTGGCAGGGGATGGACCTGATCTTGGAAGATGGTGACAGCCTGTATGGCTCATTTACGAATATCGGGTCATTTCAGATCGG
>CAZLNA010000504.1:0-1870 GCA_964560485.1 uncultured Desulfobacula sp.
GCTCAGGGTGCTCCAGGAGAAGGAGTTTGAGCGGGTGGGCGGTTATACACAGATTAAAAGTGATGTCAGAATTGTGGCAGCCACGAACTCGAACCTCGAGGACATGGTGCAGCAGGGTAAATTCAGGGACGATCTTTACTTCAGGCTCAATGTCTTCCCGATTTATATCCCCAGCCTGAGAATGCGGAAAACCGACATTATTCTCCTGGCTGATCATTTTCTGGAAAAATATGGCAAGGAACATGGAAAAGACATCAAACGGATTACCACCCCGGCCATCGACATGATGATGGAATACCACTGGCCCGGTAATGTCAGGGAGCTTGAAAACTGTATTGAGCGGGCGGTTATCCTCTGCAACGAGGGTGCGGTCCACTCCTATCACCTGCCGGCCACTCTCCAGACCGGCACAAAATCCAAAACCCTGCCCCTCTCACTTGAAGATTCCGTGGCCAACCTGGAAAAAGAAATTCTGATGGATTCGCTCAAAAATACCAAAGGAAACATCAAAAAGGCAGCTAAGCTGATCAGCATCACGGTCAGAAAATTCTCCTATAAAGCGGCCAAGTACAACATCCATTACAAGGATTACCGTTAAGGCGGTACGCTGCCTGTTTGACAGGGTGACCATTTCATCACTTTTAGACCCAATGAAGATGACGGGTCAGGCGGTTGACGCCTTTTCTTTAAACCGCCCGGACAGATCATAGTCCCTGATTCCTGTCAATGTCTGAACCACATAAAGCGGAACCTGGCGCCCGGAACAGTCGGTTCTCAGCCGGCCGGCGATATCAATCAGGGCCTGGTAATCAACCGGATGCGGGTTGAGTCGTTTCTGAATGAAAAGCCCGTCAACATATACCTGATGAAATTCCACCCCAGCCGTCCGAAGCGACCGGGCCAGAAGGGCCATTTCTCCGGGCCGGTCATTCACTCCCGTAAACAGAGCAGAATTGGCATATATATTTATGCCGCTCTTCAATAGGTCTCCGGCTGTTCGAGCCAGCTCCGGACAGATCTCGTCATGAGAAAGCACCCATGTTTCGATTTCAATTCTGAACGGGCGAACCAGAGAAAAAGATTGAAGATCTGACAACGCTTTGATTATTCGTTCGGACAACTGTTCCGCCACTGTTTTCGGGTTCTTCATACAGATTCTGGCGCAGGTCAGTGCTTCAATGCGCTTGAATTGTCTTATTTTATCAATCACCGCCTGGCAGGCATCTGCATCTGCATGAATCACCACATCGGTAACCGAGGCGGCCTGTTTTAAAAAGACAACAGCATCCTCTGCCTGCCTGGGCCCCACTTCAAGGCAGGCCGGCAGAAACCGCGCCATACCTTCTGTTGTCTGACCGATTTTCCGGATAATGCCTTGACGGTTCAGTTCGCGCCTGATTGCCTTGATCTGTTTTTGACGATTGAACAAAGGGGCTGGCTGATTCCGGTTTTTTCCGGAAGGCCGGTTTCCCAGCAGCAGCCGTGTCTGCCCCATATCCACCCGGAACTTTGCATCGAGCGTCCCTTCATCATTGACCCTGAACTCCGGCAGACTGCTGCTGCCGGACAGAAACTGTTCAAAATAGGACCGGGTATACGGGGTCCTGATCCAGGTAAAAGACGGGTCCTGTTTGTCCGTTTCCACAGCCCACCCTGAGGAATGCCACTCGATTTTACCCAGCGGCGTTGCTGTGCATAATTTTGGAATACTCCGGTCTGAAAGGGTTTGTCGAAGTGTTTGAACCGCCCCGATTGCCTGGTGAATCGGCGCCCAGTATGGACGGGTGCCGTAAATCGGGCTGCAGGGTGCAAAAACATAATAGATCTGTGCACCTGCCTGACGCATCAGTATGAACAGACGGGCCAGCAC
>CAZLNA010000505.1:0-1862 GCA_964560485.1 uncultured Desulfobacula sp.
CCGCAGGGACATGACCGTTCTGCTGGAAAAATATGAAACCCTGCAGGAGATCATTACCTCCCCGCCAGCTGGCTCCAGTGCGTCTGAACAGTCTGCAGACCAGGCCATTGAGGACATTGACCGGTTCAAAGCTGAAGTACATTATGCCGACATCCTCAAAAACTACCCGGACATCATCAAGGATTCCACCCAGGGTATTGCCCGTATTTCAAAGGCGGTAAACGATATCCGGCGGTTTATCACGATTTCAGATGAACCCCGCACCCGTGTGGACATCAATGCCATGCTTGAGACCCTTTGTTACCGGCTCCAGACAGACCACCCGGCCGCAGCCGACCTGCAGACCGCCTTTGGCCGTCTGCCCGAATATGAAGCAGCCGAGCAGGCCATTGAAAAAGCATTTGGCGAAATTCTGAAAAACAGTTTTGAAGCCCTGGAAAAAAAAGGGATCGTATCCGTGTCAACCACCTTCAGCGAACCGCACATTGAAATTCATATCCGCGATATCGGATCCGGTATCCCGCCGGAACACCTTGAGGATATCTTCAAACCCTATTTCAGTCTGAACAAGGAAGGTGCCGAAGGCCTGGGCCTGGCATTTGCAAAAAGTGTCATCACCGGTCACAGCGGCACCATTGCAGTCAACAGTATCCTCAGCGAGGGAACGCATTTTACGATCCGGCTGCCCGTGACCCGGCCCTCATCTGAGCCGGATACTGAAAACTGATCCTGGCTGACAGGTCAGCGGACCCTTTCCAGTCTGGCCTCTGTTCTGCAGGATTTGGTGCTTTTACCGTGAAGGTAGTTGATGTCATCCACCTTGCGGTAACTGGTGATGGCATATCCGTTGGTCCAGCTGATAATCAGGTTGCCGCCGGTCACATACCAGTGGTCGGTGCCGTCGAATTTAAACGAATGGGGGGCAGCATAATTATACTCAAATTTTCCGTCGCTGCGCAGCCGGATAAAGCTCTTCGGCGGATTGGAACCGGGGCAGATCTCTTTCCACACCGTTCCCACCAAGGCGGACTTTGTCAAAGCTGAGCTGCTGGACAGTGACGAACCGCCGGATGAACCCCCGCCCTGCCAGAAAGAAATCCGGTTTCTGGCATGATCCCTTAAGCGTTCATCCCGACTGGAATACGGATTGTCTTCTGAATAATCTTTTTGAAACTTCTTCCAGGCCTTGATGATCTTTGACGAATCGCTCTCTGTGTTCTCCAGCGACTTTATCTTGTCAAATTCAGCCTGCATGTCTTTTTGAATCTGCTGCCACGACAGCCTGATCGATTCCCTGAGAACAGGGTCATTGCTCAGGTCTGCAACAAGAAAACCTTCTGAAGACGTGCTGGTGGTTAAGGTCTCCTGGGAGGTACTGCCCTGCTGGGCAAACGCCACGCCGGACAATAAAACCATTAAACAAAAAATAATGAATCGCTTCTTCATGTCTGCCTCTTTTTTATTTTCTGTCTGATCGTTTGTCACCCGGGCCTGAACGAGATGCCGGCCCGCACTTTTCAATACCCCATATCACAGAACCGGGCCCAAATAAAGAACATATGAGAATATGGAATCATTCATTTTTTAAAAGGACACTTCAATTTTAAACCAAATCTTATTCGAACCCCATTCAATCCTAATCGAACCGGTATATAGGATGACATTTATAGATTTTTTATGCTCATTTGTCTCATGGGCGGCCTTTTTTACCATAAAAGGACCGCTGCTTAACAAAAACCTAATGAAAAGGAAAAAGAAATGAAATCCAGATTTTTTTTATGCCTGTTCGCACTCATGGCTCTTGTTGTTATGGCCGCGGGCACTGCTGCGGCAAAAGCACCGCGTTTCGCTGTGATTGCCGA
>CAZLNA010000506.1:0-1861 GCA_964560485.1 uncultured Desulfobacula sp.
CTGTCGGACCGAGCATGAGGATATTGGATTTGATGTTGCCCGTGATTCTGGACACCCCTTCACCGGTCTCCTGGGAATGTCTGATCCGGTTGAAATGGGTACAGATCTTGGTTGCCAGGATGGACTTGGCCTTTGACTGGCGAACCACATACTGGTCAAGATAAGCAATGAGCTCTTCGGGTTTGATATTAAAGTTGATCAGCGCTTTTTTTCCCTCGGGCCGGCCGGTTTCCGGCGACGGTTCAGGCTGCGGCATGACCGAAGGGGTGATGATCTTTACACTGTTACCGAATTTCTGGTTCAAGAACTCTCCCAGTTCCTTTTCAATTTTTTTTGGATCATGGGCAGCCTGAGTCGGGCTGCTTTTATCCTGATCGGCCGGACTGCTGCCCGGATCAGGGCTGGCAGGCACCTGGGGAGTCGTCTGTCTGTCTGTTTTCATAATAGACTAATATAACCAAGGTTGCCGACATTTCAAGCCGGGCAGGGGCGGATATTTTCCCGGGCATCTGCATGCCGGGGGTCTCCCGCCTCGCGCCGCTTTTCAACGGTTCGGTTTTTTACGCGGTTTGGGCTCAAAATACTCACACGGCTTGCCCGAAGACTGGAACACAACCATGCTTGGCAGCTGCCGGCTTTTGAACTTAAGCGCCCGGCATCCGTTTGGGTGCTGGTCTTCCCAGGTCACATAGAAATATACACACCGGTAGCAGTTTCTTCTGAAGTCCTCTTTTGCCATGTTATCCTTAATCTGCGAGATTCTTTCAGGGTATGGAAACCAAAAAAAAAGCCACGGACAGTCTGCTCTGTCCGTGGCTTTTTTAATATATGGTGCCGAAGGGGAGATTTGAACTCCCACGGGTTGCCCCACACGCCCCTCAAGCGTGCGTGTCTACCAGTTCCACCACTTCGGCATATTATGTATCTTATTTGTTATTGATCGGCCTGTTCAACAGGCGCGGCAGCGTCCTTCATTACCGTTGTCTCTGACTGGTGCCCGGACATATACGCCAGCGTCAGCGAAGTGACCATGAAGAGGATAGCCACTGCAGTCGTGATTTTTGCCAGCAGTGTTGCGGGGCCGCTTGCACCGAAAAGGGTCTGGCCTGAACCGCCTCCCATGGAAACTCCCATTTCTGCTCCTTTTCCGCTCTGGAGCAGAACGATCAGGATCAGCAGGATGCAGAATGTAACATGTAATGTAACGACAATTGGTGTCATAATGTTTTAAAACTTAATAATATTTATAAACGTTTCAGCGTCAAGGCTTGCGCCGCCAACCAGGGCGCCGTCAACATCCTCAATGCTCATCAACTCTGCAGCGTTGTCCGGTTTAACCGAACCGCCGTACAGAATTCTTGTCTGGTCAGCCAGTTCTTTGGAAAATCGTTTTTCCAGAAGTGCCCTCAGGTATTGATGGACTTCATCGACCTGACCTGCGTTGGCTGTCTTGCCTGTTCCAATGGCCCACACCGGCTCATAAGCCAGGACCAGCTGGTCCAGTTCGTCAAGAACAAAGCCTTTTAACCCATCTGATACCTGTTTGTCAAGTACCAAAAAGGTTTTTCCATCTTCCCGTTCCTGTTCAGTCTCACCGATACACAGAACTGGCGCAAGTTGCGCCCGGATGGCCGCCTTTATTTTTTTGCAGACCGATTCATCGGTTTCCCCAAAGTACTGGCGCCGTTCCGAGTGACCGATAATCGCATAGTCGGCGCCGGCCGCTTTGATCATCTCGGCTGAGACCTCTCCGGTAAAAGCACCCTGGATTTCAGGATGCAGGTTCTGTGCACCGGTTTTGACCGGGGTTGCCGCCACGGCTTTTGTCACCAGGGGCAGGGCGAGACTGGCTGGCGCGATG
>CAZLNA010000507.1:0-1859 GCA_964560485.1 uncultured Desulfobacula sp.
AACTCGTGGAGCAGGGAGATCTTCACAGCCGTCAGACAAAAGCCCTGCTTGAGTCTTATATCGGCCCCATGATGGAGCAGGGCGCTGATACCCTTGTGCTGGGGTGCACCCATTATCCGTTTTTAATTCATGCTATCCGTGAAATCGCCCAGGATTGTCTGACCATCATTGATCCTTCTGCAGCCGTGGCCCGGCAGACCCGGCGGGTGCTTGAAACAGAAAATCTGCTGGCATCGGGCCGTGCCGCTCCATGCTTCAGTTTTTTTACCACAGCAGACACCCCTGTTACCCGAAAGTTTTTGTCCCAGGCCATGGATCAGCCCTATGGGCTTGAGCAGATCCGGCTATGATGGACAAGGGGGGGGTACTTGGCCGGGGATTGCCCCATATCTGCGTAAAAAAAAGATCAGGTTAAAAGACAGCTATTCGAGCTGCTTTATATTAAATTCTCTGATCCATCCTTTAAACCGATCCGCATGATCTGCGGAAATGTCCCCAAGCTCTTTGATGATTTCTGCAGTGGTCAGGGTCTGTTTTTTTTTCGGGCTTTTTGAGAAATATTTATCCGCACAGCAGATGATTTTTTCTTCCAGGCTGACCGGGACCATATCCCGGTGCGGCAGGGGCAGGCTGTTGGCAAGAATGTTCTCTTTGGTGATACCGGCGCCTGTGTGACGTTCGCAGACCAGCCCGTATGCTTCGGGCAGCCCTTCCTTGTCGAGCAGTTCTCTTCCCAGGTATCCGTGGCAGACATAGGGATGCTCGCCAGTACAGCCGATGGACCGGGACCGGGTTAAAAAAATACCGATATCGTGCAGCATGGCTGCGGATGAAATGAAGTCCAGATCCGGGTTCAGGTTGTCCAGAGACCGGGCAATGGCCAGGGCTTTATCCGTGACTTTCCGGCTGTGATCCACCAGGATACGGTAAAGCGTTGTCTCTGGGTCATAATAATGTTCAATAAGTTCGAGCGGATTCATCAGGAAGAGAGCAGCACTCCTTCTATGAACGGATCAAGGTCTCCGTCCAGAACCCGGTCCACATCCCCGATATCAAAATCAATCCTGTGATCTTTTACCATCCGGTAAGGGTGAAGGACATAGGATCGGATCTGACTGCCCCAGGCAATATCATCTTTTCCATCGTGAAGGTTCTGCATTTTTTCATCCTGCCGGTTCTTTTCGAGCTGGTAGAGCCTGGATTTCAAAACTTTCATGGCAATTTCCTTGTTCCGGTGCTGGGACGGCTCCTGCTGGCACTGGACCACCACACCTGTGGGCTGGTGGGTGATGCGAACAGCACTGCTGGTTTTGTTGACGTGCTGCCCGCCGGCCCCGCTGGCCCGGTAAACGTCTATGCGCAGCTCAGACTCATCAATGTCGATCTTGATCTCTTCTTTGATTTCAGGGTATACAAAAACCGAGGCAAACGAGGTGTGGCGTTTGCCGCTGGCATTGAACGGAGATATCCTCACCAGCCGGTGAACACCGGATTCAACCTTAAGGTAGCCGTAGCAGTTTTCACCGGACACACTCAGGGTCGCCCCTTTTATGCCGGCCTCATCGCCGGGCTGATAGTCAATAATCTGGCACTTATACCCTTTTTTATCGATCCAGCGGGTATACATTCTAAAGAGCATTTCCGCCCAGTCCTGGGAATCGGTGCCGCCGGCCCCGGCATTTATGGATAAAAGGGCATTTTTGGTATCATCTTCGCTGTCAAGAGTAATGGCAACGGAAAAAGTCTTGATGGTCTGCTCAAGCTCTTCAATCTGGGCTGCCACCTCTTTTTCGCTTTCCTTGTCAGATTCTTCCTGTGCCAGTTCCAGCAGTAACTGGGCATCATCAATGTTTCCACTG
>CAZLNA010000508.1:0-1853 GCA_964560485.1 uncultured Desulfobacula sp.
GACCAGCAACCGGAAGCAGGCCCAGGAAGCATGTCATTTCCTGACCCCTTTTTTCCCATCACAACCGGAATTCGGCATTCTGACCGGGACAGGGCTCTCTGATCTTCTTGATACCCTTATGATCCACCATCGGCTGAATTATACTGACATTCCCCACTTTCCGTCTTCCACTGTGGAAAGCCATAAAGGCAGCCTGATCAGCGCATCGTTTGAAAATCGCCCCATCCTTTTAATGCAGGGGCGGTTTCACCTTTATGAAGGCTATACAGCGGAACAGGTCACGTTTCCTGTCAGGGTGATGCAGGAGATGGGCATCCAAAGACTGATCCTGACCAATGCAGCCGGCGGTATCAATCTGGCTTTTTCAAGCGGGGATATCATGCTGATCCGTGACCATATCAACCTGACCGGCAGCAATCCGCTCACTGGTCCCAACACAGACGACTGGGGGATCCGCTTTCCGGACATGACCCGGGTCTACCATCCAGCCCTGCAGGAGACCGCCCGCAAGGCCGCCAGAGAAAACAAGATTCACCTGAGAGAAGGGGTTTATGCCGGGCTTCAGGGCCCAAGCCTTGAAACCCCGGCTGAAACCCGTTTTTTAAAAACCATTGGTGCCGACGCAGTGGGGTTTTCTACTGTCATGGAGGCCATCGCCGGCGTCCACGCCAGCATGAATATTCTCGGAATCTCTTTGATTACCAATATTAATGACCCGGATGCTCCGGAAGAAACAACTCTGGAAGGGGTTGTCAAGACAGCCGGAAAAACCCTGCCGGTCCTGAGTCAATTACTGACATCCATCCTGCAGAAAACATTTTTTCAGGCAGGATGATCCAGAAGGCGCTTTAATTCACGAGAGGCTGCCGGAACAGATACAGGTTTTTTCAACCATCCCTGGACCCTTCCCTGGTCGATTTTTTTCTGCCACTGGATATCTTCATTGCCCGAGCAGAGAATCACGGGCAGATCCGGACGCAGCTGCTGCAAATGACCTGCAAATTCGAGCCCGTCTAAACCGGTCATGGACAAATCAGTGATCACCAGATCAATCTTTCCGGCATTTTCCTTGACAAACGCCAGCGCCTCTAACGGGTCGTAAAAACAGTCTACTGTGTAACCCATTTTCTCAAGCATGAACACCAGGGTGTCGGCCACGGCTTTTTCATCATCCACAAGAAGAATATGCTCCTGTCCGAAGCGGACATCTTCTGAACGCTCCAGAGCCGGACTATCTCCCCCATGAGCTGAATCCCTGGCATACACCGGAAAAAAAATATCAAACCGGTTACCGCTCTCTGCGCTGCTTTGCACGCTTATCCATCCGCCATGGGCAGATACGATTCCGTGTACTACGGAAAGTCCGATGCCGGTTGTTTTGTTCTGACGGTCAACACTGAAATACGGGTCAAACAGGCGGTCGCATGTCTCTGCATCCATGGGAATCCCGTTGTCAACAACTGTCAGACAGATCAGTTCTTTCTGCTTTCCGGTAAACGGGCTGAACTGTTTTTTCGCCACACTGCCTTTGCTCAATTGAATTCTTAGCACACCTCTTGTCCCTTGAATGGACTGATAGGCATGAGTAACAAGGTTCATGATCATCTGGTGAATCTGAACTGAATCAGCCATGATCAGCGCATCGCTCTCTTCAAGGCAAAGATCAATCTGGATGGTAGCCGGCAGAGAAGACCGGACCAGAAGCATGGATTCATTGACCGCATGGAAGATATTCAACGGTTTGAGTACCGTGTCTGTCTGTCTGCCAAAGGTCAGCATCTGTGAAACCAGCTCCCTTGCATGATTTACACACGCCTGAATGGTTCTCAGCTGGCTGTACAGCGAATCAGACG
>CAZLNA010000509.1:0-1852 GCA_964560485.1 uncultured Desulfobacula sp.
GATCGAAGGCTACCTGCTTTTTAACCATGATCTGATGATGGCCGCACTCTCAGCCGCAAAAACAGCCGGCGCCATGATTGCCCTTGACCTAGCCAGTTTTGAAGTGGTGAATGCGGCAGGCCCGGCCCTTTCAGAAATTATCAATGCGTATGTGGATATCCTCATTGCCAATGAAGATGAGGCGGCTGCATTCACCGGGCTTACAGATGAAGAAAAGACCATTGAAGCCTTGGCAGGTCATTCAGACTATGCTGTGCTGAAAATCGGTGAAAGAGGCAGCTACATCGCCCATGATCAATCGATTCACAGGATCGATCCGGTTGTTGGCCAGCCGCCGAAAGACACCACAGGCGCCGGGGATTTATGGGCGGCAGGGTTTCTTTACGGCATTGCACACGGCATGGATATTGACGCTGCCGGGCGGCTCGGATCTGCCTGCGGCTATGAGGTCTGCCAGGTCATGGGCGCCCAGCTGCCGCCGGATGCCTGGCAGCGGATCAAAGCGTTGTTATAATTTTACAGGACCGCTGAGTACCCAGGGTTCATGAAGGGATTTTATAGAACCGCGACAGTTTTTCCGGGGAAACGCCCCATAGAAAAAGCAGGACCAGAAACCAGTTTCTTACGGTGCAGAAAACAAGGCCTTCTTTTTCCCATCTGCGGGCCGAGGTTTTTACGGATTCGTTAAAAATGTGGATCCGGCCTTTTTCTTTCTTGATTCTGCGCATTAATTCCACGTCCTCCATGATGGGTATTTCACGATACCTGCCCACACGGTTAAAAAAGGCGGCACGGATAAAGACAGCCTGGTCTCCGTAAGGGATGCGGGTCAGGCGGGAGCGAAATGAGGCGGTGCGCTCGATGATCCGGTATCTTGTTCCCGGATGATCAATGGCAAGATCAAATGCCCCGGCATCAATACCAGGTGCTGCCATCAGGCTGAGAATCGAATCAAGACCGCCCTGCGGCAGCCGGGTATCACAGTGAAGAAAAAGAAGGATCCGGCCGGAGGCCTGTCTGGCACCGGCATTCATCTGGCTGCCGCGGCCCGGTGAAGCTGTCATCCGTATGGCAGCCGTCTCTGGCAGGCAGGATATGGTGCTGCCACAAGGATCGCCATCCACCACTATAATTTCCAGATTACCGGAAAAGGATTGTCTGCGAAGTCTTTCCACAGCAGGCCGGATCTGCGCCTGTTCATTAATGACAGGCATGATCACGGAAAGATCAACGGTCATAGGCGTTTAACACCCCCATGGTCTGCCGGCCCACCCGGCCCCCGTTTTTCAGGCGCTGGATCAGCCTTTCCATCTCCTCGGGGGTGTCAATGTCAGCCAGTTCCTCCAGCAGATGGTATTGAATTGATTTTTCATTCATGGCATCGAGCGTCTGTTCCAGAACCTGGGACGTGGACCAGGTGATCCCGGAAAAAAAATCTCTTGAATAGCCTGCCTTATCAAAACCGATAAGATAGTAGCCGCCGTCATGGCAGGGGCCGATCACCGCATCATTTTTTCGGAGAGACCCTAAGGCGTCATCAATCCGCTGCCGGTTGAGCTCAGGGATATCTGTTCCTGCCACCAGCGCCTGGTCTGCCCCCTGGCTGAACACATATTCAAAGGCCGCTGCCATTTTTTCACCCAGGTTTCCTCTTTGCTGGGGCAGGTATTGATATTCCCTGCCCAGCCACTGGACCAGTTCTTCTTTTTTATCCGGCGGCCAGAAAAAAAGATAGATCGGCTCAAGATTCTGAAGCGCGATGAGCATGTCCTTGACAAAGGCTTTGTACAGATCAAGGACAAAGCTTTCATCCAGCAGGCGCGGGAAAATCAGAATGAAGAGATCGTATTCC
>CAZLNA010000510.1:0-1842 GCA_964560485.1 uncultured Desulfobacula sp.
CTGGGTTGACTGCCCCAGCCACCGCCGCGAAGGACTCGAAACGGGCTGCCTGATGTAATAAGTGGATTATTGCGGCTGTGCCTGTATACGCTTTCTCATCATAGATATCCTCACACCATTCCCAGACATTGCCTATCATGTCGTAAAGGCCGAATCCATTGGGTTTAAAACTGCCGACTTGGGCTGATCCGGCATAACCGTCACTGCAATCATGGGATTCCCAGGTAAAATGACTGAATCTATTTTTTGATGTAATGTCATGGACATTGGCATATTGACAGGCATTGCTTTTTTCATTTCCCCAGAAGCGCAGGGTGGTGGTGCCCCCTCTGGCTGCGTATTCCCACTGGGCTTCAGTTGGAAGGGAAAAGTCAAGCCCTGTTCTGCGATTTAGCCAGGTAGTGAAAGCCTTGGCATCTTCCCAGGAAATTTCACCCGCCGGCTGCTCATCCATATTGAGATTCACTCCTAATTTGTCCCCGCTGGAGTGATAGGGCCGGAAAATACGAAACTGGCGATTGGTCACTTCAAACTTTCCCATCCAAAAACCGTCGATACAAACCGTGTGCACCGGTTTTTCACTATTGTTTCCCGAGTTGGATCCCATCTGGAAACATCCCCCAGGTATCCAGACAAATTCCATGCCTGTGACAGGCTCTCTCCAAATCTGGCCGGGTTCTGGGCTGGCAGCTGTGGCTGCTTTCTTCAGTGTAATGTTGAGGTCGATGCTCTGGTTAGAATCAATGGTCACCCAGCGCGTCCGGGTCTCGTACCCGGGTTTTGACACTTCAAGCTGGTAACGGTCCTGGCTCAGTGTCATGCCGTTGGTAAAGGCCAGGGCGTGGCTCAAGATCCTGATCCTGGCATCAGATGGATTTACTGTCACATAGAGCCGGGCTTTGGACTGCTCCGGATCAAGGTAAAAGGTGAGCATGGCTGTCCGGCCTTTATGGACGCTCACCTGTCTGGTTTCGCCCTTATGCCCGGGCAGCCGTGCAGATGCCGTATAGGTACCAGGTTCAAGCCCTGACAATTCAATTGGCGCTTTTCCCCTGAACCTGCGGTCAATAAAAATATCTGCGCCGTCAGGGACAGACTCGATCTTCAGGACAGCCTGACTGCTGCCGGTCTGCCCGCCTGTTACAGTGGCAGCGCCGCCGGCCAGGAAAAACTTACCGGTCAAAGACGATTCTTCCCAGGGCACCTGTGCACTGTTTGTCTCTGCCAGCACCCCTTTGCGAACTGCCATGAACAATTCATTGATGCTCAGGCCCTGCCGGGGGATCAGGCGAAGCAGGTGACTGGTATACAAACCGTTCCGGCTCTCGCCGTCCGCAGCCATGGAACCGGGTGCAGTGGCATAGGCAATGATGGAACCGACAGGTGCGTCCATGCGGGCAAGCCCTTTTTTGGTCGTCCTGAAGCTGCGCTTGAACGGATTATCCCGGCAGGCATCGAGAATCACGATGTTGACCTTGGTGCCGGCGCCTTCCATTTTTCCCAGGACCCTGCCTGCATGCACACCTGCATATTCCACATCTGTTTCAGAGGTGATGTGGGAATGAACCGGTATGAGATAATTGGCCCCGTTGATCTGCATGCCGTGACCGGCATAGAAAAAGAGGCCTGCCTCAGCTGTTTTCAGTTTTTTCGCAAACGCGTCAATCGCTTTGAGCATCTTACCCTTGTCAGCATTGGTTCTTAAAATCACGTCAAACCCGACTTTTTCCAGAACATCTTTCATGTCAACGGCATCATTGACCGGGTTTTTCAACGGAGAAACCTGGTAATCTGCATTCCCGATCACCAGTGCCACCCGCCTGGCCGATGCTGAACCGGTTG
>CAZLNA010000511.1:0-1837 GCA_964560485.1 uncultured Desulfobacula sp.
TAGCCGGTCTGGCTGCAGCATTCGGAAGCGGCGCAATGACAAACACCATTGCAGATATTGAAACCTCAGATGTGATCCTGGTTACCGGGTCAAACACCACTGAGAATCATCCGGTACTTTCCAGTTTTGCCAAGCGGGCGGTCCGCAAAGGCAAGACCCTCTATCTTATCGATCCCAGGCGGGTTAAGATCGCTGATTATGCCAAAAAATGGCTCCGCCCGGCACCGGGTACGGACATTGCCTGGATCAACGGTCTGATGCACGTCATTCTCAAGGAAGATCTTCACGACAAGACCTTTATTGCAGAGCGGACTGAAAATATTGAATCGGTTCAGGCCGTGGTTGAGACCTATACCCCCGAATATGTTCAGGAGATCACGGGCATCCCGGCAGAGGATATCATCGAAGTGGCCCGTGCATTTGCCACAGCAGGAGCGGCAACCATTCTCTACTGCATGGGCATTACCCAGCATACCTGCGGAACCGATAATGTGAAGTCCCTTGCCAATCTGTCCATGCTCTGCGGACACCTTGGCAAACCCGGCGGCGGTGTGAACCCGCTCCGCGGTCAGAACAATGTCCAGGGCGCCTGCGACATGGGCGGTCTGCCAAATGTCTTTACCGCCTACCAGCCTGTGACCAGCGATGATGCAAGGAAAAAATATGAAGATGCCTGGAAGGTCACCGGCATGTCTGCCACCCCTGGCCTGCCTGTCACCGAGATGATCCAGAAAGCCTATGACGGTGAGCTAAAGAGCCTCTATGTCATCGGGGAAAACCCCATGGTCTCTGACCCGGATCTCAACCATGCGAAAAAAGCGCTTGAAAATCTCGATTTTTTCGTGGTTCAGGATATCTTTGAAACCGAAACCACAAAGCTTGCCGATGTTGTGCTGCCGGCGTTCTGTTTTGCCGAAAAAGACGGCACCTTCGTTAATACGGAACGCCGTATCCAGCGGGTGAGAAAAGCTGTGGAAGCACCTGGCCAGGCCAGACAGGACTGGCAGATTCTATGTGATATTGCCAAAAAGATGGGGTATGACATGGATTATGACGGACCTGAGGAGATCTTCAAGGAAATTGCCGCAGTGACCCCGTCCTATGCCGGTGTCACCTGGGAACGGATCGAAGATATCGGTATCCACTGGCCCTGTCCGTCAGCGGATCATCCCGGCACCCCGATTCTCCATACTGCCCAGTTCACAAGGGGAAAAGGGATGTTCCACCCTATAGAGCATGTGCCGCCCGCAGAGGTGCCGGATGAGGCATACCCCTATGTGCTCACCACAGGGCGGGTGCTCTACCATTACCATACCGGCACCATGACCATGAAAACAGATGGGTTGAACCGCCTTTCGCCGGAATGCTTTGTAGAAATATCTGCCAATGACGCTGCCGGTCTGGGTCTGGCGGACGGCGCTATGGTGGATGTCTCCTCAAGAAGGGGCAGGATCAGTGCCAAGCTTGAAATTTCAGACAAGGCCGTGGACGGTACCATTTTTATCCCCTTCCACTTTGCAAAGGCAGCTGCCAATCAACTGACCAATGCCAAGCTTGACCCGATATCCAAAATCCCTGAACTCAAGGTCTGCGCCATCAACATCGCGCCTGCAAACGCCTGAATCTTTAACATCCGGGGCTGAACACTCACTTCAGCCCCGGATGTTAGTTTGTGAGCCTATCATTTAGATTATCCAAATTTTTTCCATTTTCTCCCTATATTTTTCACAATATTACTTTTTTTTCATAGGAAATAAAATATCCATTTTTGTAGTAAACCCTGTGATTAAGGCCTTTCATAAATTACCAGAACGGCACACTTTTTGCTTTTCAATAC
>CAZLNA010000512.1:0-1836 GCA_964560485.1 uncultured Desulfobacula sp.
ATCCGTCAGATAGCAGGCAGGATCAGAATCCCAGGGATCATTGGCAACGGATTCTGCCCGGGCCCTGAAATTGCCGGCACAGATGTCAAGCCAGCGGCATTCAGCACACCTGCCTTTGATATGGTGTTTTTTTTCTTTCAGCTTCATCAAAAATTCATTGTTTTCATCAGTCCAGATTTCTGAAAAGGGCCGTTCTTTCACATTCCCCAGGCTTTTTTCACGCCAGAACTGGTCCGGATGAACCTCGCCATCCCATGAAATACAGCCGATACCGCGGCCCGAATTGTTGCCCTCGTTCATTTCAAGCAGCTCAAGCACTTCAGCAGCCCGTTCCGGGTCCTCTTTCTGCAGGCGCTGATACAGGTAAGGCCCGTCTGCATGGTTGTCCACGGTCAGAATTTCCTTGGCTTTGTTTCTGTCGTGCAGATCCTTGGTCCGGTCCATGATCAGATCGAGTACCTGCCGGGTTTCCTCATGGGAGAGATCTTCTTTGGCAATTTCAGACCCCCGGCCGGAATAGACCAGATGATAAAAGCAGGCTCTGGGGATGTTTTTTTCCTCGAGAAGGTCAAAGATACCAGGGATGTCTGCCACATTTTTCTTGTTGATGGTGAACCTGAGTCCTACCTTGATACCGGCTTTCTGGCAATTGTCTATCGCTTTCATGGCCTTCTGGAAGGACCCTTTGACCCCCCTGAAAAGATCATGGGTCTTTTCAAGACCGTCAAGGCTGATCCCTACATAGGACAGCCCGATTTTTTTAAGCGCCATGGCTTTTTCTTCAGTGATCAGGGTTCCGTTGGTGGAGATAACCGCCCGCATACCTTTGTCTACCGCGTACTGGGCATATTCCAGGAGGCGCGGGTGCACCAGAGGTTCTCCGCCTGAAAAGAGCAGTACCGGTACCCCGAAACTGGCAAGATCATCAATCATTGCCAGGCTTTGCTCATGGGACAATTCATTGTCATAGGAGATGTCTTCAGATTTTGCATAGCAGTGCACACATTTCAGGTTACAGCGGCGGGTCATGTTCCAGACCACCACCGGCTTTTTATCTTTGGAAAACTGCAGCAGGTGGGAGGGCAGCTTGCCTGAATGGCGGGAATACCGCAATGCATCGGACGGTTCAACCGTCGCACAATAAAGTTTTGAAATTCCAATCATCGTATTTCTTTCAAGATAAGATTATTAAGAAAGGTCTCATGATCCGTCAGGGCCTGTCTGGAAATAAAGAACCGGTTTTTTCCGGTTTTTTCCCTTACCAGGTTCAGCCCGTCGTAATATGTCGTGTAAAGCTTGGACAGGATTTCCTCGCTGGTGGCGTGATGTTCGATGAACTGCTCCATGAGAAAATCAATGGCATCTTCTTCAAAAATGATATTAAGGTCATAGCTTTTGGAGACCTCAACTTCGATTTCCTTGACCGTATCATGAAATTGCTTGATCTGTTTGACAGCATCTTCAACTTCCATGACATGCCTGCAGAAATAGCCGGCAACCATGTGACAGCGGATTTGTGAAAGCGTCAGGCCGTGGCGGATGGAAAAAGTCTTCCAGTTGTCTTTAATATAATCTGCTATATACCCTTTATGTTCTTCGAAGGTTTTTTCAAAAAGGGTATTCCATTTTTTGTCATCAGCGGTATTGACCAGATCCTTGAGCCAGGACTCAGGCGATGCAAGCGCCTCTTTGTTAACGGTCAGCTTCCGGACCGGGGTTGATGGCAGTTTTTCCTCGAACAGCAACAAGGACTCTTCCACTGCACTGACCAGCCCCCGGGCCCCGGTGTTTTCCTCGAATGCCCGCTCTGCCAGAAATGACAAGGCTTCATCAGTG
>CAZLNA010000513.1:0-1834 GCA_964560485.1 uncultured Desulfobacula sp.
TGTCGTCCTGATAACCCCCGGTCTGATCACTGACGTGTTTGGGCTGCTGCTTCTCTGGCCGCCCAGCCGGAACCGTTTCAAACAGATGCTCAGACGAAAATTTGACGAAATGCAGCTTAAAGGAGATATCAACATCTCACGCTACCATTGATCTGAAACCATTTGACCGCAAAAACAGAGGTGGCCATGTTTTTAAATTTACTTGCCAGCAGGAGAAGCATCCGAAAATTTACCGGTCAGACCGTTGAACCCGACAAAAAAGAAGCGCTGGTTGAGGCAGCCCTTCGCTCTTTTTCATCCCGCGGGTTTAATCCATGGCGTTTCATCGTAGTTGACGATCGGGCGCTCATCACGGCCTTGTCAGCTGCAAAACAGCATGGTTCAAGCTTTTTACAAAACGCGCCGCTCTGTATCGTCGTCTGCGGCGATCCGTCTGCCAGCGATGTCTGGGTGGAAGACACGTCCATTGCGTCTGCCCTGATCCACCTGGCTGCTCATGATCTTGGCCTTGGCAGCTGCTGGATCCAGATCCGTAAAAGAGAACATTCTGCTTCCAAAAATGCAGATACTTATGTTAAAGAAGTACTGCAGATACCCGATAATATAAGTGTTGAATCAATTATCGCCATAGGTTACCCTGATGAAAAGAAAGAAGGACATTCATCAGCGTCACTGCAGTTCCGGAAAGTGTGCTACAACACTTACAGCGTAAAGGAATAAATGGAAATAAAAGCTGAAATCCTGAAGATGGTCCAGAAAAAGGAGAGCGACCTTCCGACCCTGCCTGTTGTTGTTGACCGGATCATCAGCGTAGCATCGGATGAACAGACCACCACAGAAGAACTGGCCGAAGTGATTTCCTATGACCAGGGCATGACCAACAAGCTGCTCAAACTGGCCAATTCCATTTATTATGCCCAGAAAACAAAGGTTGAGACCATCAAGCGGTCTATTACGGTCATCGGTTTTGATGAAATCATCGGTATTGCACTGGGCATGGGAATTCTCAGCTCATTTACCGACAAATCAGGCCTTTCCCTTGATATGAAAGCACTGTGGATCCACGGTATTGGTGTGGCCACCATATCCAAGGAACTGGCCAAGCGAACCAACCCGGCCATCGCCAACAAGGTGTTCATCCCGGCCCTGCTGCACGACATGGGAAAGGTGATCTTCAGCACTTATTTCAAAGATGAATACCGGAAGGTCCGGCAGTTGGCCATGGAAAAAAAACGGCCGCTCTATTTTGCTGAAAATGCTGTTTTCAAAATCGATCATGCAGCCCTGTCCGCCCTCTTGATGAAACGATGGAATTTCCCGCAGTCCATTATGATCCCATGCCGCTTCCACCACAGCCCGGAGTCTGCACCGGTGAAATACAAACACCAGGCCCTGATCATCAACCTGGCCGATTATCTGACCCAGAAAGCCGGCATCGGCCACAGCGGAAACCCGGTTCCGGTCACAGTTAAAAATTCTCCCAAAAAAATCGGTGTGAACCAGTCCATCCTGAAGCTCGTCATTGATCAGTTGAAACGGAAAGAAGAAGAGATCAAGGAATTTTTCAATATTACCACAGAAGGTTGACCATCCCCCTGCCATTTAAAAAGGGTGCATTTTACCTGAATTCAATGGTTCAGCCAAGTGATGCCGTGTTCCGGATATACTTTTTGTCACCCGGTCTATATATCTTTAAACACCCTGTTGCCGGCAGATCTCTCACACGCTTTTGAAAACTCGGCAAGGCTTGCTTCCAATGCCTCGAATTCAATGGTGCCGCCGACCTCAATGACATCGTCTCCCCGCTGCTCAAACGCGTTGAGCACATCGGCAA
>CAZLNA010000514.1:0-1826 GCA_964560485.1 uncultured Desulfobacula sp.
GTGATTCTCAGTCGAGGTGACTTGCGGTTTGCGGTGATGTTTGTACCGAATGAAAATGACGCCCAGTTCTCTGGCATCTTTGTACCGTTCCTCCCACTCTCCGTATGTCCTCATTTCCCGGTACAGAACAAATATTTTCAGTCCGGGGTTGTTCCTTTTTAATTCTATTGCCGTTTTTACTGAGTGAATACAGCAGATACGGCTGCAATAGGGCCGGTCTGGTTCCCGGGAGCCGACACACTGGATGAACACAATGGACCGGACGGCTTTTATTTTATCGGGTTCGGAAAATAGTTTATGGTCAAGCTCAAGCTGGGTCATCACATTCGGGTGTGTACCGTACGTGTAGTCGTCCGGTTTTGCTTCCAGTCCGCCTGTGGCCATGATCACAGCGCCGAAATTAATGGCCTGGCTTTTTCCGTCCGTGTTGATGATGCCGGTAAAATTGCCGATTGATCCGGAAGTCGATTCCAGAACGGAATTTTTGAATACCAGGATATTGTTGTCTTTTTCAGCCTGGGCAATCATGGCGGACAGTCTGGTTGGGATGGATTCGCCATTAAAGGTTTTGGTCAAGTTGGCCGCATTCCCGCCCAGTCTGTCTTTTTTTTCAACCAGAATGGTTTTAATTCCAAGTTTCGAAAGGGTGAGGGCGCTGTCCAGGCCGACAATCCCCCCGCCGACAATCAATGCCTGGGGGGCCACCTTTATCCGGTCCTGGTTGAGCGGGTAATTATGGACTACCTTGGCCACGGCCATTCGAACCTGGTCTTTGGCCTTCCGCGTGGCATTGATCGAATCGTTCTGGTGCACCCACGAGTTCTGGTTTCTGATATTGGCCATTTCAACCATAAATCCGTTCAGCCGGGCGTTTTTCAATGTTTCCTGAAACAGCGGCTCATGGGTCCTCGGGGTGCAGGCTGCAATGACGATCCGGTTCAGGTCGAACTCTTTTATTTTTTCACTGATGCTTTCCTGGGCATCTGCGGAGCAGGAAAACAGGTTATTTTCGACATAGGTGACATGTTCGAGCTTCGCGGCATAGGCCACGACCTGGTCGACATCGATGGTGCCGGCGATATTCACCCCGCAGGAGCAGACAAATACCCCGACGGACGGCGGTGCCTTCCGGATATTCTTTTCAGCCGGATAGGACTTGGTTTTTGTCAAGGTGTCCCGCTGGGCCGACAGAAGCAATGCGGCGGATGCCGCGGCGGCTGCCGATTGAATGACCGAGCGGGAGATCTGTTTCGGGGTATGGAAAGCGCCGATGACATATACCCCTTTTCGATTGCTCTCAACCGGATTAAAACAGGAGGTGCTGGCAAACTGGTGCTTGTCAAGGGAGATATTGAACTGGGACGAAAGTGCATCCGCATCCACCGGTGAGTTGAAGCCGATGGACAGCACTACGAGGTCAAATGATTCATGGACCGACTCGCCCTGTTCGGTCATGTAGCGCATGCGGACCCCGGTGCCATCTTCTCCGGGCTCCATGGTGTGGGGCAGCGCCCGGATAAATTGAACATTATCCTGTTTTGCCCGTTCAAAATATTTTTCAGACTCCTTGCCCTGGCTGCGCAGGTCAGTATAGAAAATTTTGCGTTCCAGTGGGGGGTGGCTGCAATGATCTTTGGACGCCATGCTCTGTTTTACCGAAGCCAGACAGCAGATGTTGGAGCAGTAGGAGTTCCCGCAATTGTTCTGATTTCGGGATCCCACACATTGCAGCCAGGCAATTTTTCTGGGTTCGGTATTGTCCGAAGGCCTGAGCAGCTTCCCCCTGTTCGGGCCGCTGATGGACAACAGGCGTTCATATTCAAGGC
>CAZLNA010000515.1:0-1825 GCA_964560485.1 uncultured Desulfobacula sp.
TGCCCTTAACCCCTGACCGGCTGCCGGGCTGGCTTGATCAGATCGGCTATGTGCCGCAATCTCCTTATATCTATGACGGTACTCTGGCTGAAAATGTCGCTTTTGGACTTGATTCTGCTGACATTGACAGAGACAGGGTCCGGCACTGCTGTGACATGGCTTCTATGAATGACTTTATCCATGATCTTCCCCTGGGCATTGATTCGGCCATCGGGGAAAGGGGCATCCGGCTTTCAGGCGGCCAGCAGCAGCGGGTTGCCATTGCCAGGGCCCTCTACCATCAGCCTGAGGTCATGATTTTTGATGAAGCCACCAGCTCTCTGGATAATAAAAGTGAAAAAGCCATTCAGCAGACGATATACAGCTTTAAAGGCAGGAAGACACTGATCATTATCGCTCACCGGCTCAACACGGTTAAAGACTGCGATAATATTATCTGGCTGGAAAAAGGACGCCTGGTCATGCAGGGCCCTGCGGATCATGTCATTACTGAATACAGAAAAACACAGGAAACAAAAACCGCAAAGGCAGGATGATGTTAAAGAACAAAAAAGTTCTGGTAACGGGTGCGGATGGTTTCATTGGTTCTCATCTGACAGAGACACTGGTTGAATCAGGGTGCCGTGTGAAAGCGTTTGTGCTGTATAACTCATTTAATTCCTGGGGATGGCTCGATCATTCCGCCTCCCGGATCAAAGAATCGATTGAGGTGTTTTCAGGTGATGTGCGTGATCCTCACGGTGTAAAAGAGGCCATGAAAGGGTGTGATATGGTTTTTCACCTGGCGGCCCTGATTGCCATCCCCTATTCTTACCATTCACCAGCCACCTATGTGGACACGAATGTGAAAGGCACACTGAATGTGCTCCAGGCGGCACGGGAACTGGACGTTGAAAAAGTCATCCATACCTCGACCAGTGAGGTCTATGGAACGGCTAAATTTGTTCCCATCACAGAAGACCATCCCCTCCAGGGCCAGTCTCCCTATTCAGCAAGCAAAATAGGCGCAGACCAGCTCGCCCTGTCATGTTACTCATCGTTTGATACACCCGTGGCCATCACCCGTCCTTTTAATACCTATGGCCCCAGGCAGTCTGCACGCGCCGTTATTCCAACAGTAATCACCCAGATCTTAGACGGGACAAAGAAGATCAGGCTCGGTGCCCTCCATCCCACCCGGGATTTTAATTATGTCAAAGATACGGTGAATGGATTCATTGCCACAGCACTGTCAGACCGGTCCATTGGGGAAGTGGTCAATATCGGCAGTAATTTTGAGGTCTCCATCCATGACACGGTTCAGATGATTGGCCAGGTTATGGGCCAGACGATTCATATTGAAACGGATGAACAGCGGATCCGGCCGGACAAAAGCGAAGTGGACCGGCTATGGGCAGACAATACCAAAGCAAAAGAACTGCTGGGCTGGGAACCTGCCTACGGTGGCGTTGATGGCATGAAAAAAGGCCTTTCAGAAACCATTGACTGGTTTTCCGACCCGGTAAACCGGTCATCCTATAAATCTGATATTTATAATATCTGACCAAGTGAAACAGCAAACCGATATAGCGTCTCAGATCGTCAGCGGGCTGGAGTCTGTCTGGGGGAAGGCAGCTCAGGTCCCGCTGCATGCCCCTACTTTCAGGGGAAATGAATGGGCGTATGTTAAACAAACGCTGGATTCAACCTTTGTCTCCTCTGTCGGTGCCTTTGTTGACCGGTTTGAGCAGATGATTATCGAATTTACCGGCATCAAACGGGCTGTGGCGGTTGTAAACGGTACGAGTGCATTGCACGCGGCCCTTGTTCTTATGGGTGTTTCCGC
>CAZLNA010000516.1:0-1818 GCA_964560485.1 uncultured Desulfobacula sp.
AAAAAATCGTCCACATGTTAAATAAGACCCTGGATTATTAGGAGGTTGCCATGTTTGAATTCAAGCTGCCGGATCTGGGTGAAGGTATCCATGAAGGAGAACTCATTCAATGGTTTGTCTCAGTCGGGGATAATGTAAATGAAGATGATCCCCTGTGTGAAATTGAGACAGACAAGGCCGCAGTGACGATTCCGTCACCGCGGACCGGCACCATTGCTGCCTGCAACGCCAAGCCAGGCGATATTATCGCCACAGGCAGTACCCTTGTTGTAATTGATGAAGAGGGCAATAGTGACGTTTCAGGTACGGTTCCAGTTGAAAAAAGTGCAGAGCCGGAAAAGGAACCTTCGGCACAACCATCAGCAGAGCCTTCAAAACATCCTGCTGAAGACAGGCCGGTAAAAAAAGCCATAGCCGCGCCAGCCACCCGCCGCCTGGCCAGGGAGATGGGCATTGATATCAATGAGGTTTCGGGAAGCGGCCCTGGAGGCAGGGTTACAAAGGAAGATCTGGCAGCATTTAAAACAGGCAAAAACGTAACACAGCCAGAGCCGGAACCTGCCTCCACAGACCAGGCGCGGGCAGGTGTACCGTTTGCTCCAGATTCAGCCGGCTCGATTCCGTTCTTTGAAATATCACCACTGCCGGACTACAGTAAAACCGGTCCGGTGGAGCGGGAGCCAATCCGGTCCTTGAGGAAAAAGACAGCAGTTAAAACAACGTCTTCAATGATCCAGATTCCCCATGTGGCCCACATGGAAGAGATCGATGTTACAGATCTTGAAGATTTAAGAAGGGCTCACAACAAAAAAGAAAGCACGTCAGTAAAACTGACCCTGATGGGATTTGTCATCCGGGCACTGGCTTCTCTTCTGCGCAGATATCCTGCGTTCAATGCCAGTGTTGACCTTGAAAAAATGGAGATTGTCTATAAGAAATTTTACCATATCGGATTTGCCGCAGATACGCCGAAAGGGCTTATGGTGCCTGTGATAAAGGATGCAGATAAAAAAGATGTGAACCAGATTGCATCAGACATCCGAGGCCTGGCCGAAAAAGGCCGGCAGGGTGCAATTGAATTGGTTGATCTGACCAATGGGACGTTTACTGTCACAAATGTGGGCGCCATCGGTGGAACCGGTGTTGTGCCGACAATCAATCTGCCCGAGACAGGGATACTTGGCATGGGGCGGGTGGAAAAAAAGCCGGTGGTTAAAGATGATGAAATCGTGATCCGGAAAATTTTACCGGTTACCCTGAGTTTTGATCACCGTGTGGCTGACGGTGCGCAGGCAGCGCGGTTTGTGTCAGAGCTCAAACAGATGCTTGAGGACCCCTTTGCGTTCATGACCGGGATTTAAGATAAAACGTTGTTACTTGGAGATAAATATCAATGGTAATGGGTGAAGTCATACTTGAAACGGATCTGGTTGTGCTTGGCGGAGGGCCTGGGGGATATACCACAGCCATTCATGCGGCAGATTTAGGCAAATCAGTAATCCTTGTGGAATCCAATGATAAATTCGGCGGGGTCTGTCTGACCGAGGGGTGCATCCCCTCCAAGACATTGATCAATGCGGTGAATTTAAAAGAGAGCGTCCGGGATGCGTCTGACATGGGTCTGACGTTCAGCAATGTTGATATTGATATCGATAAACTTCGAGCATGGATGGGATCTGTGGTTGATTCGCTGTCCACAGGAATTTCAAAGCTTCTGGAAAACCGGGATATTGATGTCATCCACGGCATAGGCAGGTTCATTGAAAAAAACAAGATATATGTTGAAGGAACCAATACCATGGTCCGGTTCAAGCATGC
>CAZLNA010000517.1:0-1814 GCA_964560485.1 uncultured Desulfobacula sp.
CGCCAGGGTAAAAAAGTGCTCATTGCCGCTGCAGACACGTTCAGGGCTGCTGCCATTGAACAGGTGCAGATCTGGGCAGACCGCTCCAGCGCCTCCCTGGTCCGGCACAAAGAAGGAGCAGATCCGGCAGCTGTGGCGTATGACGGTGTCGAAGCCTCCATTGCCCGGAATATGGATGTGGTGCTCATAGACACGGCCGGCCGCCTCCACACCCAGAAAAACCTGATGGAGGAACTGAAAAAAATCAAACGCTCCATTGATAAAAAACTGCCTGGCGCGCCCCATGACGTACTCATGGTACTGGACGCCACCACCGGCCAGAACGCCCTGTCCCAGGCCCGTCTCTTTGATGAGGCGGTCGGATTGACCCGGGTGGCGCTCACCAAGCTTGACGGCACTGCAAAAGGCGGGATCGTGGCCGCCATTGCCGCCAGCATGAAAATCCCGATCTCGTATATCGGTGTGGGCGAGCAGATTGATGATCTCCAGGAATTTGACGCCCGACAATTTGTGGACGCCATATTTGAGTAACCCTCTTCCATACAGGCCCGATCCTTCTCAGATTGTCTCGGTCCGGTGCCGGCGCCTTGTCTCTGCGGTGCCGGGACAGCCGGCCATTGAGGACGGCTGCCTGGTTTACAACAGTGGAAAAATTCTTGCGGTTGGCCGGTATGCGGATCTAAAACAAAAGGCCGGCCCCACTGAAGACTTGGGAGAGGTCACTCTGACACCGGGCCTGGTCAATGCCCACTGCCATCTCAAGCTGGCAAAACTCAGCCGGAAAACCACAGCAGGTCAAGGATTCATGCCCTGGCTGAGAAGTCTGATTGCCAATGACTATCAGACCATGGATTCCAGTGCGGTCAAAAATGCCATTCTGGCTGCCAAAGAAAACGGGACCTGTGCATTCGGCGACATACTGAACACGGATGACCTGGCCATCGCCGGTCTGCTCAGGGAAGCCGGTCTTTTCTATACCCTCTTCTGCGAAGCGTTTGGTTATTATGATTGCACGTACAAAGATCAGGGCGTCCAGTTTGAAACCGGTACCAAAGGCAACCTTTCAGGCGCCGGACACGCTCTTCACACCACAGGCCCGGACCTTCTGGTCTCTGTTAAAAAAGAGAGCCAAAAACGCCACCTGCCCTTTTCCATCCACCTGGCTGAGCATGATCAGGAGACTGGTATGCTCATGGGAGAGAAAAATGAGTTTTTTAATTTGCTGGATGAAAAACAGATGATCCCGCAGGGCCATCAATTTCCCATGATGTCGCCTGTGGCCTATGCAGACAAGCTTGGCCTTCTGGATCGACAGACCCTGGCAGTCCACTGTGTTCATGTCAGTGATGCAGACATTGGTATTTTAGCAGACACCCGGTCCCATGTCTGCCTCTGCCCGAGAAGCAATGATTTTATCCGTGTGGGGCGCTCTCCCTGGGAGAAACTGATTGATGCAGGTATCTCCCTGAGCCTGGCCACGGACTCCCTGGCCTCCAACCATGATCTCAACCTCTTTAATGAGCTGGCATATTTTCTCGAGCATCTGAAAAGAGAACTGACCCTTGAAGACGCCATTGGCCTGATCACCCGCAATCCGGCAAAGGCCCTTGGCCTCGATGACCGCATCGGCACCCTCGAATCCGGCAAGGCCAGTTGCTATGCTGTTCTGCCGGATTTGCCGGATTGTTTTAAACGTTGACCTTTTATCTTTTCCTTTCAGTATTTAAAAGGCATAAACGGAACCCATAGTTTGAATAGCGCTTATCAGCAGCAACTCTGCCACGGCTCGCCGAGCGATTCCCACTGGGTTGACT
>CAZLNA010000518.1:0-1810 GCA_964560485.1 uncultured Desulfobacula sp.
GCCATGCAGAACCGGCAGCCGATGCAGCGGTGGTAGTCCATCAGGACAATACCGTCTTCGCGCTTGAAGGTCGCCTGGGTCGGACAGGCCTGGGTACAGGGGGCGTCTTTGCAGTGGTTGCACAGAACCAGGAACGGCAGGTCATGGAATTTTTCTGCCAGGTACTCGTCTTCCTTGTCCGGGAATGCATAATGGAAATGCTCTTCCCAGAGCCACTTGATTTCCTGTTTGTGATTTACCGGCCGGGTGTTGGGATATTTTTCCGCATCCGGTTCATGGTTGAAATCCGGTACGTTGTGGTGTTTGTGGCAGGCCTCAATGCAGTGATGCGCCACTTCTTCATCCAGCTTGTTGGTATCGATCACCATGCCCCAGCGGTGGGCAGTGGTTGCTTTTTTATTTTTGCTTTTGACTGCCTTGGCAGGGCCGTGAGAATCAGATGCGGCAAAGTTCAATGCCGGAGCAGCACCTAACCCAATGGCAGCAATACCTGCTACTTTCAGAAAACTTCTTCTGCTCTTTTCCATCATTCAATCTCCTTGGGGTTAGTGTGACATTCCCAGCAGTAGGGACTCACCGATGCATAGGTATGGCAGGTGTCACAGAATTTGGCCTTGTCTTCATGACATCCGAGGCATGAATTCTCCCCGGTGGACAGGCTCATGTTGAAGGTGCGGCCGTTGGGCGCCTTGTACAGACGGTCGGCATCCCTGACCACGGAATCTCTCCATTCATCCAGAAGAGACATGTGGTTGGCCCGCATCTCATATTTGTCCAGGACACATTTCTTGGCCTGCTTGGCTTTCCCCAGAAGTTCGGGCTCCTGCATCGCCTGGGTTTCGGTAATCATGTTAAACCAGAACGGCGAGAGCACGGCCAGGAAAAAGATCGCAAGGCCTGTGATGATCATGTTTTTACTCATCGTCTTCCTCCTCAACTCCAGGTAGCGGTTCAAATCTGAGATCCTCTGTCCGTTTCTTTTCACCGGGCAGGATCAGGGCGTTGCCCACCAGCTCATGTATACCGGTAACCTCAACGTCCGGTACCCAGTATTCACACAGCGTGGAGAGTGCGGCACGGTCGATGGCACAGATGGTGCCCAGGGTGTTGACCCCGAATTTTTCATGGACATATTTCAGTGCAGTGGCTCTTGGCAGAGCGCCCGCCATTCTTAATTCCATATTTTCGCCTGCGTTGAGACCGGAACCGGAACCGCAGCAGAAGGTCTGCTCGCGGATGGTGTTGGGCGGCATTTCAAAGAAATTGTCGCAGACATTTTCAATCACATACCGGGGTTCGTCCAGAAGGCCCATGCCCCGTGAGGTGTTGCACGAGTCATGGTAGGTCATGATCCGGTTGGCGTTCCTGCTCTTGTCCAGCTCAAGTTTGCCGTGCTTGATCAGGTCGGCTGTGAACTCGGTGATGTGAATCATCTTGGTGGATGCGGCATTTTCAAAGACCGTACCCGTAATCGGGCTTTTCGGCACTTCCAGGAAATCGGCAGGGCCGTTCATGGTATCCATGTACTGGTGAATCACGCGCCACATGTGGCCGCATTCACCACCGATGATGAATTTAACGCCCAGGCGTTTGGCTTCAGCATACATCTTGGCGTTCAGCCGCTTCATGGTCTCATGCGAGGTGAAAAAGCCAAAGTTCCCGCCTTCAGAGGCATAGGTGGACCAGGTGACATCGAGTCCGTATTTTTCTTTCAGATACTGGAAGAGGATCAGGTATCCCTGGCAGGTATAGGTTCCCGGATCGGCAAACACGTCGCCGGACGGGGTAATAAAAAGGATATCCGCGCCTT
>CAZLNA010000519.1:0-1809 GCA_964560485.1 uncultured Desulfobacula sp.
GGATGCCAAGACCGTTAATGATCTGGATGAAGCAGGCATTATCCAGATGATCAATACGCTTGGCAGTGGCAAAGATCTTTCCGGATTTGACCTTGCTGGTTCACCGGACTTTTTCACCGGATGCGCCCTGCCCGCCATCAAAGATGAGACCCATCTTGAAGCGGAACTCGATGTGATCAAACAGAATATCGAACTGGGTGCCAAATTTGTTCTTACACAGCCGGTTTTTGACATTGATTTTTATTCAAAAATCTGTGACAAAGTGTCGGCTCTGGATATTCCCGTCATCTCTAGTGTATTCTTGATTAAAAGCGTAGGCATGGCACGCTACATTTCAATCAACGATCCTTTTTCCAGATTGTCCGAAGACCTGATCTCCCGGATACGAAAAGCCAATGACCGAGAAGCAGAAGCCATTGCCATTGCAGGCGAAATGGTCAAACAGCTCAAAGAAATCAGCCAGGGCATAAAGATTTCAGCGCTGGGCTGGGAAAACCGGCTGCCGACAATACTGGACAACGCAGAACTATAAACCAACACATCCGTTTCCTGATTCCAACCTGTACTGCAGCTTGTGGACCCGGAATGGATACGTTTAAAATCAAGTAGGTTACAAATGCAAACTGATATTACGCACCTCAATAACAATGGCAAAAGTGTGCTTGTCATCGGCGGCGGTGTCGGCGGTATACGAGCAGCGCTTGATCTGGCTGAATCCCGCCGGAATGTCGTGATGATTGATAAATCATACGCCATCGGCGGCCTGATGACACAGCTGGACCGAACCTTTCCCACCAACAACTGTGACCTGTGTACGGTTTCTCCACACCTTTCCCAGAGCGGTCGGCAGCAGCATATGTCGCTGATGCCCATGACCGAGCTGGAAGCGTTGAACGGAGAAGCCGGTGATTACACAGCTGTCCTGACCACCCGGCCCCGCTACATTGACACGGAAAAATGTACGGCCTGCGGTGAATGTGCCAAGCAATTTCCCGAATGGGTCCACTTTACCCCGGGGCTCGATCCCAGGGCACCGACCTGTATGCGCTATCCCCAGTCAACCCCCTTTGCCTACTCCATTGATATGGACAAGGTAACAGATGTTGAAAAGCTTAAAAATATCTGTAAAGCAGATGCCATCCTCGAAGATGACAAAGCATCCACAACTGAACTTAATGTCGCCTCGGTCATTCTCAGCATCGGCGCTGAGCTCTTTGATCCTTCCCGGCTCGATAATTTCGGCTCCGGTGAATATGCCAATGTGGTCACCGGGCTGGAGTACGAAAGAATCATGTCTGCCTCTGGTCCTTTCCAGGGAGAACTTTCCCGGGTATCTGACGGCAGGCGTCCCCAGCGGGTGGCCTGGATCCAGTGTGCCGGTTCCAGGGGGATCAATCCGGACCGCGATGTCCCCTACTGTTCCAGTGTCTGCTGCATGTACGCGCTTAAGGAAGCCATGGTGACCAAAGAGCGGTTTGCAGACGACATCGAAACCACCATCTTTTATATGGACATGCGGACCTTTGGCAAAGATTACGAACAATATCTGAACCGGGCCAAAAACGAATACGGCGTCCGCCTTGTCAGAAGCCGGCCGCACTCCATTGTTGAGAACTTCGACAACCAGAACCTGAGCGTCACCTATGTCCTGGAAGAAGATGCCGCCACCACCACGGAAGAGTTTGACATGATTGTCCTCTCCACAGGGTTCCGGGTATCTGAACAGACAAAGGATCTTGCCAGCCGCATCGGTATTGAACTCAATGTCCACGACTATGCCAAAACCGACACATTTGCACCGGTACAGAC
>CAZLNA010000520.1:0-1807 GCA_964560485.1 uncultured Desulfobacula sp.
GAGCAGGACCAGACCTTCTTCGACCGGTCTGATATTGTAAATTTTCTCAAGGGTAATGTTTTCGATATATTCACGGCACTCCAGCGCGACCTGGCAAAACGTTGGCGGCCGGATGGGTTCTGACGTCTCGATCAAAGTTTCCAGGCAGACGAGCATGGCACCCAGATCCGGTATTTCCCCGGGACAGAATCGGCCGATCAATTCACCAAGCCTTGCCAACTCTCTATCCAGCAGGCCCAGCGGATCATCTGCCGGTTCTGCCACAGCGGTTTCAGCCATTTGAGTGTCATCGGACAACGGCTCAGGCACCCCGTCAACGGCCTGCCGAACCGCTTGGGACAGGGTGTCTGAAATCATTGTTAACCGTTCCACTTCCGGCCCGGGATCTGACCCGCGGTCCCGGGAAACCGCCTTGATGATCTCCCGGGCCTCTATCATCTGGCCGGCCTCTAAAGTCAATCCCTGCTTAGTGCACTCATGGTGTATCTTTTTGAGCAGCGGGAGCAAAGCGGTAAAGCTTTCAGGCTCGGTCGGGTCTGCCAGAACCAGGTCGCAGCTGAATTTTTCAGCAAGGTTTTGAATGATATCATCTTTCATCAGTATATACCCTAAATAGTCTGGTGTGCGGACTTAAAAACCCCATTTTAGAAATCTTCAAAATCATCGTCATCCAAAGGAATGACCTGCTCAGGCGTCACTTCCCGTGTTTTTTCAGGAAGCACTTTTTTACTGCCCCCGGCCTTTTTTGCCGGGGAGTGGGAAATAACACCGGCAGACGAATGCTGCAGCCTGCGGCTGCGGCTCAAAGACTGGGAAGCACCTGTGACCAGCTGGATCAATTCCTGGACATACTCTCTGAGCTGTTCTGCCTGGGCATTCATCTCTTCGGATGCCGAAGCCGACTCTTCCGCATTGGCGGCATTCTGCTGAACCACCTTGTCCATCTCGGTGATGGCCAGGTTCACCTGATCGATTCCGTTGGACTGCTCTTTTGATGCCTCGGAAATCTCCGCCACCAGGCTGCCCACTTTTGAGGTGCTTTCCAGTACCTGGGTAAATGCCTCATTGGTGGCGGCCACCAGTTGAGAGCCGCCATCAATTTTTTTGACCGTGCCCTCGATCAGTTCAGCTGTATTTTTAGCGGCATCCGCCGCCCGCATGGCCAGGTTTCGGACCTCGTCCGCCACCACGGCAAATCCGGCACCGGCCTCTCCGGCCCTGGCCGCCTCAACCGCAGCGTTCAGGGCCAGCAGGTTGGTCTGGAATGCGATCTCATCAATGGTTTTAATAATTTTGGATGTCTCTTCACTGGCCTTTGAAATATCCTCCATGGAGACGGTCAGCTCGCCCATGGACTGGTTGGCCTGGGTTACCACCTCATTGGCCTCTTTCATCAGCCCGTCTGCATGGCCGGCATTCTCCGCATTCTTTTTGGTCATGGAGGCCATCTCCTCCATGGATGCCGACGTCTCTTCAATCGAAGCCGCCTGCTGGGATGCGCCTTCGGCCATGGACTGGCTGGATGACGATACCTGGCCGGCAGCCGATGCCACCTGATCAGCGCCTTCTCCCATACCCGAGGTGATACGGGTCAGGATATTGATAATCCCCCTTGAGATAAAAAAGGCCAGACAGATACCGGCAATCATGGCCGCCACGGCGATCACGGCCACATTTCGTTTTGCTCCGGCAGCCGATTTGAGCATGACTTCGTCGGTCATGATATTTGCCTTGGTGGTTTCCCGAATCTGGCCCAGCAAGTCCTGCACCGTTACAAGACTTGGAATGGTCTGGGATGCGTATACCG
>CAZLNA010000521.1:0-1804 GCA_964560485.1 uncultured Desulfobacula sp.
ATGCCTGAGAGAAGACCAATAAATGTATTTGTGACCGGGACGCGGGGCATCCCTGATATTCCGGGAGGTATTGAGACCCACTGCCAGATGCTCTACCCACGCATCCGGAAAGGAAAATACCAGATTACCGTCTGCATCCGGGCACCTTACCGGTCATATCAGGACAAAACCTGGCAGGGCATCCGTCTTCTGAGCCTGTTCGCACCAAAGGCCAAGCACCTGGAAGCGATTGTCCACACATTCCTGGCTATCCTAAGCGCCAGGATGAAAGGGTGCCGATTGATTCATATCCATGCAGTGGGGCCGGCTCTGCTGTTGCCCATGGCCAGACTTCTGGGTATGCGTACTGTTTTTACCCACCACGGCCCAGACTATCTGAAAGAAAACTGGGGGCGGGCAGCCCGTTTTTTCCTTCGTTTAGGAGAACGCCTCGGCTGTTTATTCGCTCATGAGGTCATTGTCATTTCCAGTGAAACCCGGACCCTGGCCAGTACAGTGTTCAAACGGAGATACCACCAGATCCCCAATGGGGTTCAAAAACCGGAACAACCCGGAGAGCATCCGTTTCTGGATGAACTGGACCTTCACCCGCAGCGCTATGTTCTGGCCGTGGCAAGATTTGTTCCGGAAAAGGGGCTTGACCTTCTGGTCCGTGCCTTTGGCCGGCTGAAACAGCCTGACCTTAAACTTGTCCTTGTCGGGGATGCCGGTTTCAGCACACCCTATACAGACCGGCTAAACCAGATGATCCGGAAAAACGGAAACATCATCAAAGCCGGCTACCTGACCGGCAACCGGCTGAATCAGCTGTTTGCCAATACCCTGATTTTTGTATTGCCGTCGTATCATGAAGGCCTGCCCATTGCCCTCCTGGAAGCCATGAGCCATGGTATTTCCGTGCTGGCGTCCGATATTGCAGCCAATCTGGAGATCGGGCTGCCTGAAACACGGTATTTCAGAAACCGGGATGCCGGCCATCTGGTCCAGAGGCTTGAGTTTCATATCAAGACGCCTGTTACCCGGGATGAAAAGCGCTTTTTTAATCATCTCATCACCACCCGGTACAACTGGGAAAAGATTGCAAAAAAAACAGCTGAGGTCTATGCATCTGCCCTGTCAGGATAAAGAACTTGAACAGATAATTCTTTTGAGCCGGAACCTGCTGGCAGGCCGGCCGTTCACACCAGGGGACGGCCGCGGCAGGCTGGCAGTGGACTGGAAAAGGTTTAAACAAACCGCACTTGCACACGGCCTTCTTTTTCCTGTTTACCAGTACATGAAAAAACAGGGATTGGATATCGCACCGGTTGATGTGGTGAATGATTTCAAACAGACATATCTGACGAACAGCACGAGAAACATGCTGTTAGCCGCCCGGCTGATTGATATCCTCAACCTCTTTGACACACACAAAATTGCAGCGGTGCCGTTCAAAGGACCGGTCCAGTCAGAGCAGGTGTATGCAGATATCGGTGCCCGCCGGTTTTCAGATCTCGACATCCTGGTCAGAAAAAAGGATGCCATCGCTGCCAGAGACCTTCTCGTGGCGAAGAATTTCTCAGATGCACTCGGCATACCGGCGTCCCAGCTTGATTTTTATATAAACCATGAAAATTTTTTTTCACTTCATGACCCAGCCGGGATAATTCATATCGATCTTCACTGGGAAATCACCGGCCGCTATGCTGCCAGCCCAATTGAATATGACTGCCTGGCTCCTTTTCTTGTCCCGGCAGCACTGCTCGACCGGCCGATCCGTATTTTAAACCCGGAGGCCATGCTTATCCTGCTCTGTATACATGCC
>CAZLNA010000522.1:0-1801 GCA_964560485.1 uncultured Desulfobacula sp.
CCTCCCATATCAGTGATGCGGATGCCGATATGAATGCTGTCAAATCGGTTCTGGATAACCTGCTTCATAACTTTACCGCCAATCTTACGGGAGGGGTTTCTTTCATTGGATTTGAGGACGAAGAATCCATTGCGGGCGTCCTTTCAGACAGCCTTAGTGCCATGTCAAATGTTAAGCGCCAGCTGGCAACCGTAGATCTGGAATTGATCGCAACTCTCCTGGAGGAGGCAGTCATCGCTGCTGGTGTTCATGAAGAGGTGGCGGATGAATTTACCGATATCCAGAATGCCCAGCACCGTGTCGACACAGCCCTTGCCCGGTTAAGGGAGACCATAGAGGCGGCGGATTTTACGCTGGCGGCAGAAGTTAAGGCACATCTGGACAACAATCCGCAATGGCGCGATGAGATTAAAAGTGTGAGTGACATATTTACCAATTTTAATATCGACTCATCACTGATGACGCAATTCAACGGCAGGGCCAGCGGGCTGGTCCCGGCTGCCGTCAGTGAGATTGACGCGGCCGTGGCCCCATTAAGGGCACTCTATCACAGTATGCTGGAAAGAAACGGCACCAACCCCGGCAGCTGGAGCAATGCGGTGGCCCAGGGACAGGCAGAACTGAACCGTATTTCGCAAGCCTGGAGCCCTGAAGATAACGGCTTTCAGACCGCTTTTTCCCAACCGCGCCTCACACTGCTCCTGACCGCACCCTTTGCCTGGACCAACGGCTGTGATGGCGGGGAAACCTGCCTGAATGATCTGATTTCAGAGCTGTTTACCGCTGCCAGCGCCATTGTTCCCTCTCCTACGGTTCAGGATATCCGCAACCTGATCCGGAACAAGGTTCTCAACGAAGATGAAATCGGTTTTATCAACGATCAGTTGTATGCCCAGATCGGATATACCAGTGATGAGGTGGATGAAACGGCTCTTTTGCTGACCGCACAGGTGAACCGGCTTCTCCAGGCGGCAATGTCCGCTGCAGAGGCTAAGATCAAGGAGGCGGCCGGCCTTGCAGCCAGTGATATACCGGCCCAGTCAGACGACGACGAAGACCCGGAAACCCAGCAGCCGGATGAAGATGACGGCGACTGGGGATTTATACAATCGGCGGCATTGACCGGATACGGCATTGTCAGCCAGGATGAGCTGGAACGGCTTCACCTTGAGGCAGAGCTGGATTTCAGCAACTATAGTTTTCACGGGGCCCTGGACATCACATCCTGGAATGCTGAAGATGGAAAAACCGGCTGCGGCAGTGGCTCTCAGGATGATGAAGGCACCGTTGATGCCATGATCACCGCCTACGATCTGAAGCTGGGCCTGCTGGAACAGGAAATCACCCTGCGCGAGGCGGCGTTAGGGTTTACCATCTCTTCGGTCACCGCAGGTGATACCACCGTCATGATGCCGGTGGGGGTATTCGGTCATGTCTACCTGGACGGCATCATTAATTATGAACCCAAGCTGAAGATATGGGATTTAGGTCTTGAAGCGGGTATTGGCCGGTATGAAAATTATCTGGGCGCCCGGGCGGCCGGCTCATTTAAAAATTACAATATCAACAAACTGGCCTTTTTCTTTGGCAGGTGCTGCAACCGACAGGTCTTACGACGGCTTGACCCCAAACTCGGCAGTTTTATCCGCCTGTCCACCCCCTTTCAGGGGGTCTATTTCAGGGGAGCGGCCGAGGTTCCCATATACAACGGAGACTGCTGGTACACCCTCGGGGTGGGGGCTGATGTCGGGGCATGGTATTTTGAAGATCCTGAGGTGAAAATCGGCGGCATTCTGGGCGG
>CAZLNA010000523.1:0-1792 GCA_964560485.1 uncultured Desulfobacula sp.
ATCATGTGCCGGTATCGCAGGCTTTTAGGGTATAACGTGCTCTGGATGCCCGGGACAGACCATGCCGGGATTGCCACCCAGAACGTGGTGGAGCGGGACCTGGCAGCCAGAGGCAAGGCCCGGGATGAACTGGGCAGGGAAGCCTTTATTGAAGAAGTGTGGAAATGGAAGGAAAAATCCGGCGGTGCCATTATACATCAGCTCAAACGGCTGGGGGCGTCCTGCGACTGGGACCGGGAAAGATTTACCATGGATGAGGGCCTGTCTGATGCCGTGCGAAAGGTCTTTGTCCGGCTCTACAAGGAAGGATTAATCTACCAGGATCAGTATATTATCAACTGGTGCCCCAAAGACCGGACCGCCATTGCCGATATTGAGGTGGAATACGAAGAAAAAGATTCCTTTTTATATTATATCAAGTACCCGTTTGAGGGGAAAAAACAGGGTCTCACCGTGGCAACCACGCGGCCGGAGACCATGTTCGGGGATACGGCCGTGGCAGTCAACCCGAATGACGAGCGATTCGCCGGATTAGGGGATGCCAGGGTCTGCCTGCCGCTCACCGACCGGGTGATTCCGGTAATCCTGGACGACTATGTAGACACCGAATTCGGCACCGGCGCCTTGAAAGTAACGCCTGCCCATGACCCCAATGACTTTCACCTGGGGGAAAAACACAACCTGGAAAAGATCAAGGTGATTGATGATACCGGTATGATGCTCGATGGTGCCGGCCGGTTTAAAGGTCTTGACCGGTTTGAATGCCGCAAACAGGCAGTGGAAGCCCTGACCGAAGAAGGGCTGCTGATCAAAAAAGAGCCGCTCAAGCACAAAGTGGGTACCTGTTACCGCTGCGGCACAGTGGTGGAGCCTTCCATTTCCAAGCAATGGTTTGTCAAGGTCGGTCCTCTGGCTGAAAAAGCATCTGAAGCAGTCCGGTCCGGCCGGACACGGATAGTGCCGGACAACTGGAGCAAGACGTATTTTGAATGGATGGACAATATCAAAGACTGGTGCATCTCCCGCCAGATCTGGTGGGGACATCGGATCCCGGTCTGGAAATGCTCGGCCTGCAGCGCCACCATTGTGGAAGAAGAAGACCCGACAACCTGCCCGGAATGCGGATCAGCCGACATTGTCCAGGAGACCGACGTACTCGATACCTGGTTTTCCAGCGCGCTCTGGCCTTTTTCAACCATGGGCTGGCCCAGGGAGACCGATCTGCTGAAGACCTTTTATCCCACCAATGTCCTGGTGACCGGATTTGACATCCTCTTTTTCTGGGTGGCCCGGATGATGATGATGGGTATCCATTTCAAAGAAGATGTGCCGTTTGACGATGTTTATATCCACGCCCTGGTTCGGGATGAACACGGAAAGAAAATGAGCAAATCCAAAGGGAACGTCATTGATCCGCTCAAGGTCATTGATGAATACGGTGCAGATGCCTTCCGTTTCACCCTGGCTGCTTTTGCTGCCCAGGGACGGGATGTGAAAATGTCAGAATCCCGTGTGGAAGGGTACCGGCATTTTGTGAACAAGCTGTGGAATGCCGCACGTTTTGCCCTGATGCACATTACAGATAAAGACACACAGATTGCAGAAGGCAAGCTTTCCCTGGTGGATAAATGGATTTTATCCAGGTGTGTCCAGACCGCATTGAATGTCAAAGAAGGTATTGAAAAATACCGGTTTAACGAAGCTGCGTCTGCAGTGTACCAGTTTGTCTGGCATGAGTTCTGCGACTGGTATCTTGAGGCGGCCAAGCCTGCGCTCTATGAAAAAGAAGGGG
>CAZLNA010000524.1:0-1789 GCA_964560485.1 uncultured Desulfobacula sp.
ATTATCCGGAAGCCTCCTTCGGGGTCTATTACAAGGCCCTTGAAGAGGCTGGCGGAGATTTTTATGATATCCTGAAGATTTCTGATAAAATAACCGGTTATTTTGTGGCGGATTTCTCAGGCCACGATATTAAAACCAGCTATATGACCGCCTCGGTCAAGGCGCTGCTGGCCCAGAACTTTTCTCCGGTGTATTCGCCGGCGGAAAGTATGAAAATGATCAATGATGTTCTGGTAGAAATTCTGCAGTCTGGAAAATATCTGACCGCCTGTTATCTTCATATTAACCGCACCACGCGGAAACTGACCCTTGTAAATGCCGGTCACCCGCCAGTGGTATGTCTTCCTGCAGACGGCGAGCCCTATCTGCTGCAGACGGATGGTGATATTCTGGGAATGTTCAAAGATGCACATTTTGGTATCCAGAAGATTGATGTGAAAGAAGGAGACAAGTTTTTTGTCTATTCCGACGGACTGGTTGAATCAGCAGAACAGCAGGTGACCTGGGCCAGCGGGGCGCAGAGTCTGCTGCCGGTGTTTCAACAAATCAGGGACATGTCTTATGCCGAAGCACCATCGGCCCTTATGGACAGCCTTTTCAATCACCAAGCACTGCCGGAGGATGACATTGTCGTCCTTTGCGTGGAGGTATGACTCATGTCTGAGACGAATGATGTTTTTACAGTCGAAAACGAGGAAGGGGGGGTCTGTTTCACCTTCTCGTCAACCCTGGATAATATCGACAAAGTGATCATAGAAGCGATTGACCACCTCTATTCCATCTCGGCAGGAATTAAAGAACATGCATTTGCTATTAATCTGGTTCTCAGAGAAGGGCTGACCAATGCGATCCGCCACGGAAATCAGTCTGATACGTCAAAAACGGTTAGGCTTTGGTTAGGAATCCATGAAGATCGCCTGTTGAAGCTGCTTATCGAAGATCAGGGCGATGGGTTTGACTGGAAGGGCCGGCAGAATGCGAAACTTGAAGAAGATGCCGAGCACGGAAGGGGAATCATCATCATGGATACCTATTTCACAAGGTATTCCTATAATGACAAAGGCAATATCCTTTCTCTGGAAAAGGATCTCTGAGCCGGACCCGCCAGGGATTTTAATTGGAAGACAATAGAATTCTAACGCGATTCTAATTCAATCATTGTAGGTTTCCTGCGAATAAATTGCGCTGAGAATCCGGACAGGATTGCTCACCCATTCATCTGGTAGAGAATACCACTATTTAATCATGAGGGGAAATTATGAATAAATGTGTCAATGCTGTACTCGTTTTTTTATTTTGTATCCTGGCCCTTTCCTCACAGGCCACATCCGGGGAACTGATCATCAAAGGCTCCACAACGGTTCTGCCCATCTGCCAGATGGCGGCTGAAGCTTATATGGCAAAACACCCTGACGTAAGAATTTCCCTTTCCGGCGGCGGTTCCAGTAACGGAATCAAGGCGATCATGGATGGTACCGCACATATCGGGAATGCTTCCCGGTTCATTAAACTCAAAGAAGTCAACCTCGCCAACTCAAAAGGCGTTTATCCGGTACCGCACCGCATTGCCAGGGATGCCATCGTTCCTGTGGTCAACCCGAAAAACCCCATCTCAGATCTGACCCTGACCCAGCTTAGGGACATCTATCTGGGTAAAATCAGAGACTGGAAAGATATCGGCGGGAATCCGGGGCGGATTGTGGTGGTTTCCCGTGACAGTTCTTCAGGGACCTTCGGCGTCTGGAAAGATATGGTCATGCTCGGAGACAGGGTGGTCAAAAGCCGGCTG
>CAZLNA010000525.1:0-1785 GCA_964560485.1 uncultured Desulfobacula sp.
CCGCAAAGCTGGATCCAGGGGCTCTGGATCGAATTGTGTCAGATCTTGATATCCGGTCTCACCCGGATCTGCTGGTCGGACTGGCATCTCCGGACGATGCCGGGGTGTTCCGGATCAATCGCACAACCGCATTGATACAGACCCTTGATTTCTTAACACCGGTCACAGATACCCCGTATGAATTCGGTCAGATCGCTGCGGCCAATTCATTAAGCGATGTCTATGCCATGGGGGGTACGCCGCTGACAGTGATGAATATTGTCTGCTTTCCAAGCTGCGATCTGCCTGAAGAGATGCTGCTGCAGACGCTAAAAGGCGGCCAGGACAAAATCAATGAATCCGGTGCTACCCTCGTGGGGGGGCATTCTGTTGAAGACAGCGAGTTTAAATACGGTCTCTCCGTGACCGGTGTGGTCCATCCGGACCAGGTGCTCACCAACAGCGGCTGTTGTATTGGCGATGTTGTCATTTTGACCAAACCTGTGGGAACCGGGGTGATTTCTACAGCGATCAAGGGAGGGCTTGCCGATGCGGACGATGTGGAACAGGCGGCCGCAGTTATGGCCATGTTGAACAAGGCGGCCGCAGAAACCATGGCCGAATTTAATGTCCATGCCTGCACCGACGTGACCGGTTTCGGCCTGGCCGGACATCTGCTCGAGATGGCAAAAGGGGCAAAAAAGAAGATTGTGCTCGACACACAGCGCGTTCCGCTCTTTGGTCGTGCCCTGGAACTGGCCAGTATGGGGATGGTGCCGGCCGGTGCCCATAAAAACCAGAAATATTTTGAGCAGTGGTCACAGGTTGATCCTGCTGTGGAGCGCGCGCGGACAGATTTGATGTTTGATCCGCAGACCTCTGGCGGGCTGCTCATCAGTCTGGCTTCGGATCAGGCCGATGCATGTCTTGGGCGCCTGCGATCCAGAGGGCTTTCGCCGGCTGTGGTGGCAGAGGTCGCAGAAGACCATCCGATTGGTATGCTGAACTTAATTTAATGATCTTAGGTTCAGCACCGTCTCAAATACATTGAAAAGGGAAGGCAAGGTCTGCTGTCCGGGAAGGTTTGGCCGATCTTCCAAAGCCTATGCCGCGGACTGATATGGGCCTTGAGCGCGGACCCTGTCGATGCCAAGAAAATTGATGGTGTTCAGGTGGTTTTTTGACATTGACTTGTATTCGGGTATGTGGTATTTGCTTTCTGATAAAATGATCTTTGACAGCCATAAAATTTAGGGTGGCAAAGGATACGCATGAAAAAGGAAACCGGCAAGACAGTTAGAGAACTGGCCTATTTTGCCAGTTTGGGCATGTCGGTGGCCATTGCCATCTTTCTGGGCTTATTTATCGGCCTCTGGCTGGATAGGAAATTTGATACAGAACCGGTTCTGTTACTGGTGGGGTTGGCGTTCGGCATTGCCGCCGGTTTCAACAACATCTACAGGGCCGGGAAAAAGGGAAAAAAGTACTGATGCAGGACCTTCAAAAGATGGTGGACTTTATCACGCGGTCAAACTGGCTGATTCTCCTGATCGGAGCAGCGGCCGGTGCCCTTCTGACCCCGGGTAAATTTGCCCTGGGCATCATCCTGGGCGGGCTGATCGTGGCCGTGAATTTTCATCTTTTAAGAGGAACCCTTGGCAAAATGCTCGCTCCCGGGAAAGTGTCTCAAATGGGCCGCGGTATCGTGCCCAACGTGCTGATCAAGTATTATCTTCGATTCGGCGTCACAGCGTTTTTAATTTACCTGCTGATTTCACAACACATCGTTCATCCGGTGGGCCTGCT
>CAZLNA010000526.1:0-1779 GCA_964560485.1 uncultured Desulfobacula sp.
GCTTGTTGTCAATGCAGCACCCCATGAAACCCGTGTGGCGCTGCTGGAAAACGGTACCATTTCGGAAGTCTTTATTGAAAGAGAAGATGAGACTTCTATCGCCGGAAACATTTATAAAGGAAGGGTTCAAAGGGTCCTGCCCGGAATGCAGGCCGCTTTTGTGGACATTGGCTTTGATCAGGCCGCCTTTATTTACGTGGATGATGTGCTTGATACGGCCAGCTATAAAATGTATCACAAATTTGAACAGGACAATGACGGTGAACATGAAAATGAAAACGGGCCGTCAGAAGAGGAGTCTTCTCAGACAACCTCATCCTGGAAACGGATGGAAAATACTGAAATCAATATAGAGGAGTTATTAACTGAAGGGCAGGAAATTCTGGTTCAGGTGGCCAAATCCTCCATCGGATCAAAAGGCCCCAGAGTGACCACCCATATCTCACTTGCCGGTCGGTATATGGTGCTCATGCCCACTGTGGACCATATCGGTATTTCCAAGCGGATTGAACGGGAAGCTGAACGGACCCGTTTAAAGGAACTGCTGCTGTCGATCCGGAAAAATAATTTTGGCTATATTTTCAGAACCCAGGCAGAAGGCATCGATGAAGAGACCATCAAAAAGGAAATTGAATTTTTAACCAATACCTGGGAAGACATTCTCTCCAAAAGCAAGGTCATGTCTGCCACCTGTCTCGTATATAAGGATCTGACCGTTACTTACCGGGCAGTTCGTGATCTTCTGGCCAATGAGGCAGATAAACTGATTATCGATTCCAGGCAGGAATATGAAAATGTTCAGAATTTTTTAAAAAAGCTGATGCCGGATGTGAAGCTTTCTGTAGAGCTTTACCAGGGCCGGGAATCGATTTTTGACGCATACAATATCGAGGGGGATCTTGCCCGGGCCCTGAAAAAAAAGGTCTGGCTGAAGTCCGGGGGGTATATCATCATTGAACAGACAGAGGCGCTAGTGGCCATTGATGTCAATACCGGCCGGTATGTGGGCAAGCACAATTTTGATGAAACCATATTAAAAACCAACCTTGAAGCGGTCAAGGAAATTGCGTATCAGATCAGGCTGAGGAATATCGGCGGTATTATCATTATTGATTTTATCGATATGAAGCGTGACCAGCACAAGGAAAAAGTCATGGTCCAGCTCAACGAGGCCATGAAGAAGGACAAGAGCCAGACCAATGTACTGCCGCTGACAGAACTCGGGCTGGTACAGATGACCCGCAAACGGATACGCCGGAATCTGACAAGGACCCTGTGTGAACCTTGTTTTTACTGCAACGGGGACGGCCACCTGCTGTCAGGAAAGTCGATCTGCCATAAGATCTACCGGGATCTGGTCAGTGAGTCCGGCGATATGATGGGAAACCGGTTTACGGTAAAGGTTCATCCGGAGATTGCCCAGCTTCTTCACGGCAGGGAGAAGCATTTGATTTCATCTCTTGAAAAACAGTTTTTGAAACCAATTGCCATTTATCCGGAGCCCAATTATCATCTGGAAGAGTATCATATCTTTGAATCCCTGGCCAAATAGATCCTGTTATGAAAAAGGATGCGAACGGTGAACCTGAAGCGTTCAACCTCGTCTAAACTGCCGCTTGCCTGCGCCGGTCTGGTACTGTGTGTCTTTTTCTGGTCGTTGAATACGGTGCTCGCACGGGGGATGGTTTTTACCATCAGGCCCATGGCGCTGTCCTTTTTCAGGTGGATGTCAGCCCTTGTTTTCATTCTTCCCTTTGCCATGCCTGCACTTTTAAGGGA
>CAZLNA010000527.1:0-1769 GCA_964560485.1 uncultured Desulfobacula sp.
AATGCCGCCTGGTCTGCGCTGCCGGTATACATCTGCTGGCCGGTCCGGGGGTGGAGGATGATCTCTTCGAGATCATGACTGTCAAAAATCGGCAGCAGGTCTGATATCTCTTTTTTATCTGTCCGGCCCAGCCGGATTTTCACTGAAAGCCGGTTGGGCAGTTCCGCCAGGACCCGGGTCAGGAAGGCATCAATCCTTTCCGGGTGGTTTAACAGGCCGGAGCCCTTGCATTTTTTTGCTATCTTTGAGTGAGGGCATCCCAGGTTCCAGTTGATCCGTTCGTGGCCCATTTTATAAAGGTGGCCGGCCAGAAAGAGGAAGTCCTCAGGCACATTGCTCAGAATCTGGGGAATGATAAACAGTCTGGTATTGTTTTCAGGAAAAACATCTTTCAGCCGTGACGGTTTCAGGCGCATTTCCCCCATGGTGGATATGAACGGTGCAACCGCCTCGTCCAACCCTGAAAAGTGATCACAGAAAACGTTTCGAAAGGTCATGTCGGTAAACCCCTGCAGGGGGGCAAGGATAATTTCGACCGGCAGCTGCAGGCTGCTGTCTCTCTGTTTGGATGGGGCCGCTGGTTTCAAGGGGATAAAAAAATTCTTTGACAAACAATCAGTTGATAAATTATAGAACCAAGTATTTTAAATATACCTAAATATATGACATCCGTAAAGAATGCAAGGAGTGTTTAAGGGATGAAAGCGCTTTTCAATCAGGTTGTTCAAACCAATATGGCCCCCCCGGAAGAAGCAGCCAAAAGCGCTGAAAAATTCTTTACATGCTTAAACACCTTGTCCCGGCCTGACCATTTCAACTGGGCGCAGGAGATTTTTGAAGATCTTTATGTGGCCCGGCATCCTGAAAAGACAGCACTCGTATGGTCGGACATTGCCCGGGTTCAGATCCGGGAGTTTTCCTATCAGGTCCTGATGGAAAAAGCCAATCAGTTGATCAACTGCCTGAGGTCGGCCGGCGTGGAAAGGGCTGAACGGGTCTACCTGATGGCACCGGTGCTGCCCGAACAGTGGATTTCCACCCTGGCCATGATCAAGGCCGGATTTGTGAATATCCCGACAGCCACCACCATGACACACCGGGAACTGACCTTCCGGTTTGAAACCTATCCGCCAGAGGCCGTGATTGCCGACCCGGCATCCGCACAGGTCATTGACGGGGTCCTGGAGGAGCTCGGTATTGAGCCGAAGATAAAAGTGGTGATCGGTGAAAAGGAAAAATGGACGCCGTTTGAAACCGTATACCAGGAAGAAAAAGAGGCCATGCCGGCATTGACAGAGCCGGATGACCTGCTGTTCTGTTTTTTTACATCCGGCACCACAGGGCTTCCCAAACGGGTGGGGCATACAGCGTTTTCCTATCCGGTGGGCCATTTGTCCACATCACTGATGCTCGGGATCGGCCCGGATGATATTCACAATACCTTGAGCGAACCTGGCTGGGCCAAATTCCTATGGGCTGGTTTTTTTGCACCGTTCAATGTCGGAGCGACCGCCACAGGGTTTTCATTTACATTTCTTGATGGTGAACAATACCTTGATGCTGTCAGCCGGCACAAGGTCAGCAGCATGTGTGCCCATCCCAGGGCGTGGCGAATGTTTGTCAAAATGAATCTTGACTCCTTTGACCTCTCAGGTCTTAAAGAATCCGTCTCCATTGGCGGGCCCCTCAACCCAGAGAGCAGTGAAAAATGGGAAGCTGCCACTGGAACGCCCATCCGGCAGTTCTACGGCCAGACTGAAACGACTGCC
>CAZLNA010000528.1:0-1761 GCA_964560485.1 uncultured Desulfobacula sp.
TTGATCTTGAGCAGCAGCTGGGTCATGGTGGAGTTGCCGGCCAGGGTGATGGTGGTCACTTCTTCTTTTTTGACGCCGGCTTTATCAAGTATTTTTTCAATGATGCGGTTAATGGTCTCGGTCACCTTGGTATGCATGACTTCAAGACCGTCCCCTTTTTCAGCGAAAATGATGCGCGAAATCACATCTTCACCATAGCTGATCTGTGCATTGAAATCACCGTGCTGGGCCGGTACAGCGCCGGTGTGCAGATCAATGAGCTGGCCGTAAACCGTAGTGGTGCCGATATCCACGGCAATACCGAAATTCCGGTCTGTGGTGTCAAAGGGCTCAATATTCACGATCTCATTTTTCCCGTCTTTGCGGACCGGCCGGACAATGGTGACCGTGATGCTGAAATCACCTTCACGGATCAGGTCCGGCACCCGGCGGATCAGGTTGAGGTTCATGGTCAGCCGGTGCTCATCATGATTGAACCGCAGATGATTGATAATCCGGGTCACGTCTGCCTGGTTGTCCCCTTCGACTGCCGGATCAAGCTCAAGATATATTTTTTCCACAGGTGGGATAAAAAGCCCGTCCTGGCGGAGTTCATCCACATTTGAATAAGCTGCCTTGGCCATATGGCGGCCTGTGGGCTGAGCATTGAGCCGGCCGGCATCCATCTGGGACTCCACTGGAATCCGGACCACCAGATCTTCTTTAACGTTTGCAGTGCAGGCCAGCCGGTATCCTTTTTCACGATCTTCATCTGACAGGTGCTCTGAAATGCCGCCGTCAACCTCTCCCTGTTCCAGGAGGACCCGGCATTTACCACAGACCCCGCCTCCGCCGCAGGAGGCATTGATATGAATCCCGGACTCCATGGCAGCCCGGATCAGACTCTGATTTTCCTCAACATTCACTGATACATTATGGGGAAGAAAAGTAACTGAATATGACATGAGATCATCCTTTTCTAATCTTTTACGCATTGAATCCGCAGCAGTATAAACCTTCTTGATAAAAGATTGCAAGACCATTGCCCCGGCCTGACAAATAATTTTCTATATTCTTTACTGATTAAGATTGAATTTTTTGAGCCTTTGTGAAAATAATGGCATTTACGGCGACGAATAACCATCTAAATGAATATAGGTAGTAATCGATTCCATTAATCCGAAAGGATGCTAGCAAGGGGAGTATTATGAAAACAATCGATGTAAACCGGCTTTCAGATATTGTCGGAAAAGACAATATCAAAACAGACCCGTCTGATCTGTATGTCTACGGATCGGATTCATCTGTGCACCACGCCATGCCCTGGGCGATTGTAAAACCGAAAACCACTGAACAGGTGCAGCAGATCATGATCCATGCCAATGAGAATCTTATTCCGGTTATCGCCAGGGGAGGCGGATCCGGTATGTGCGGCCAGACTGTCCCCATTGAAGGTGGTATCATCCTGGATATGAAAGGGATGAATAAAATTCTGGAAATCAATCTTAAGGATGTTTACTGCAGGGTTCAGCCCGGTGTGGTGGACGACGACCTCAACCTGGCGCTCAAACCCCACGGCATGTTTTATCCGCCTACACCGGCATCGAGCCGGATTGCCACTATTGGCGGTGAAATTGCCAATAACGCCAGCGGTGTCCGGTCAGTCAAATACGGTGCTACCCGTGATGCTGTACTGGGGATGAAGGTGGTTCTGCCAAACGGGGACCTGGTCTCCTTAGGGGCGCACACCCGTGTTGAAGCCTCCGGATACCAGCTTCACAA
>CAZLNA010000529.1:0-1760 GCA_964560485.1 uncultured Desulfobacula sp.
GAAACGGCTGGTTCCCTCCCTGGGGGTTTTCCTGGGAATCGGCGCCCTGTTTGCAACACTTCTGGTGGTTTTCACCACTGCCGGAAAGGTGAAGTTTTCCCAATACCAGGGCTGGTTCGGCCTCTGTGTCTGGCTGATTTTTATGTTCATGGTATATGAAATGTCCCCAAAGGGCCAGGCATCGAAAAAAACGGCAAAGGAGGCCGCAAAAGCATTTGAAAAAACCGTAAAAGAGAAAGGGGATATCTCGGGCCAGGGTGTGAAAACCCTGAAGTGGAGCCTTGCCATGACAGAAATCTCCTTTTTTGGCCAGACCTTTAAATTCAGTCCGCTGTGGGCCTTTGCAGGCGGCTTCTTTATTTCTGCCCTGGCGTCCTTTATCGGTGTGGGCGGCGGGTTTCTCTATGTTCCTTTTCTGACCAGCGTTGTCGGACTGCCCATGTTTGTTGTGGCCGGGACCTCTGCTGTTGCAGTCCTCATCGGAATGATATTTTCCATCTTCAATTTCATGGTGCTCAAAGGGGTTATGGTTTACTGGCCCATGATCGGTGTTGAATTGATCGGAATATTTGTCGGTTCCATGATCGGCCCGAGAACCGGTAAATACATCCCGGAAAAAGTGTTAAAATGGATTTTTCTGGTACTGGCATTCTATATCGGCCTGCGCTATACGCTGAGAGGGTTCTTTGGCATTGCCATGCTGTAAAAGCTGTCCCAAAATAATCTTTTAGCTCAATTTCAGCGTCTGGAGAAAAATTGAATCCTCGATATATCAAATATATGCCTCCGGTTAAATTTTTCATCATCCTTGAACTAAAGCTAAAATCTTTATTTTGAGTCCAGATTATAAAATTTGTCAGATTTGATTAAACTTACTCGCAGGCAGCCGGTCATAAAACCGGCTGCCTGCCAAAAACAAAATAAAAAGGCTGAATATGTTTGACGCACTGAATCAGTTTTATATCGTGATAGATGGTTTTCTGATCTATTTTTACCGGTTACTTGGTATTCCCATTTTTGACTACATGATTGGCACTTTTGTAATATCCCTGTTCGCTGTCATCATAGGAGAACTGACTGTCTCTGCAGCCCTCAAGGCCAATACGCCATACCTTGACCGGTTGTCACAAACCATGCAGGAAAAGGAGGCCCTGGCCATACAGGCCTACGAAATCGGAAGCATGAAAAGCTACAAGGCCCTGAACAAAGAGGCCACCGATGCCTGGGGAAAAAAATTTTTCGCCATGATGGGACACTCTGCCGCCATTTTATGGCCCATTCCATTTGCACTTGGATGGATGCAGCTTCGGTTTTCAGATGTAGCCTTTGACATTGCATTTCCTTTTTCCATGGTGGCTGATTCCGTGGGGTATACATTTTCCTTTTTCCCCATCTACATTCTTGCCAGAATCGGGTTTGCCCAGGTGCGCCCCAGGTTGCCGTATTTTTCATCCGTTCATAAAAATCTGCTCCAGGCTGCTGCCGGACCGGATATAAAATAATGACTCCGGATTACGGGTAAGTTCAGAATTTAAGGTTGAACCGAGTCCGGCACCTGTTATAATGCCGGTATTATAATATCTTCATCCCTGTTTGGAGGCCGCATGGCATTACGACAACCACAGTGTGCGAAAAGGGTAAGAGACTTTACCCGGGTTCTGGCGCTCTCTGGGTTTTTTTTCGGCTTTCTAAAAAACACAGCTTTTGCCACACAGCTTCACGTAACAGCTGAGGGCATCATCACCCATCAGCTCGGCCAT
>CAZLNA010000530.1:0-1759 GCA_964560485.1 uncultured Desulfobacula sp.
CCCGGATACCTATCTGGCGCCCTATCCTCAAACCAAAGCCATGGCGGAAAAAGCAGTTCGAAAGGCAGCCGAAGAGGGCCTTCTGACAATTATTATCCGGCCTCACCTCATCTGGGGGCCGGAGGACAACCACCTGGTTCCCGGGATTGTGGGGCGGGCAGACCGGCTTAAAAAAGTGGGACCCCTCACCGATCGGGTTGATACGGTCTATGTGGACAATGCGGCAGATGCTCATGTGCTGGCATCGGAAAAACTGGCGGAAAACCATTCGCTTTCCGGCCATGTCTACTTTATCAGCCAGGACGATCCCGTATCCAAATGGTTCATGGCTGATGAATTTCTTAAAGCCGCGGGGCTGGGCCCGATCCAGGGACGGGTATCTGCACGGACCGCTTACCTGGCCGGCACGGTATTTGAGTTCATTTACAAACTGTTCCGGATTAAGTCGGAACCGCCCATGACCCGGTTTGCTGCCAAGGAACTGGCCACCAGTCACTGGTTCGACATTTCCCGGGCCAAAACGGAGCTGGGCTATACGCCGAAAGTCTCCACCCGTGAAGGCCTTGACCGCCTTAAAACCTGGTTTGAGAGCCAGGAGTCTGGAAAATAACGGCCATGTGGGGCAGGGGTAAACAACAGATGGTGCTTTTTGGCGGTAAGGTTGTTAAAGTCATGGGTTTTGCCGTCAAGGGGTTCAGGGAGGACCGCTGTGATCTGCGCGCCTCATCACTGACCCTGTTCACCCTGCTATCCATTGTGCCGGTTATGGCTATGGCCTTTGGCATTGCCAAGGGATTCGGTTTCAGGGAGATGCTTGAGAATCAGCTGCTCAAATGGTTTGCAGGCAATGAAGAGGTGATGCAGAATGTTCTGGCCTTTTCGATCAATCTTCTGGAAAAAACCAAGGGCGGACTGATGGCAGTATTTGGTATCGCCCTTTTGTTTTATTCCCTGATCCGGCTGATCGGCCACATTGAAAATGCCTTTAACCAGATATGGTGGGTGAAAGGCGACCGGTCGCTGGTTCGCAAATTCACTGATTATATTGCCATCTCCATCACAGCGGGAATCCTGGTTCTGTTTTCAAGCTCGGGAAATATTTTCATCCATGCTTTTCTTGAAAAATACCTGTCCGTTATCCAGCTTCCGGTCAATATCGAAGGCCTGGTTTCACTGGGGTTTAAAATCCTGCCGTTTTTCCCCATCTGGGTTCTGTTCATCTTTTTTTATATCTTCATTCCCAATAAAAAGGTGGATATACGCGCTGCAATGGCCGGGGGACTGATCGCCGGAACCATTTTCCAGGCCGCCCAGATGGTGTATCTTAAATCCCAGGTCGGGGTCTCAAGCTACAATGCCATCTACGGCAGTTTTGCGGCACTGCCCCTGTTTCTGATATGGCTGCAGACGTCCTGGATCATTGTGCTGTTCGGCGCAGAGATTGCTTTTTCCTGGGAAAATACCGAAGCCCTTGAAACCCAGAATATCGATTATGCCAAACTCAGCATTCGACTTAAGAAACTGATTGCCCTCAGGATCGTGCATCTGTGTGTCATCCGGTTTGCGCATGGAAAACCGCCAATCACGGATACGGAAATTTCAGCTGAAATCCGGATCCCCCTGAAGATCACCAAAGTGCTTCTCACCCGGCTGATTGAGTGCCGGATCCTGCTGGAGGTCCAGATGGAGAAAGCCAGCGGTTATGTACCGGCAAGGGATATTGAATGCCTGACCATCCTGGATGTTCTTGCTGCATTTG
>CAZLNA010000531.1:0-1751 GCA_964560485.1 uncultured Desulfobacula sp.
TCATCTATCAGTCCATGGATCATTCACAATGACCCACGGCAGTTTTTAAGGCAGATTCACCCACTCCTTGACTCACAAGGCTTATTCGCCCTGCCTTGAGTGTTCTGCCTTGACCGACCTGCCGGGAAAACGCCTATAAAGGCTTTTCCCGGTGGGGCTGGCCGGCAAGAATCCCGGAAAAACAGATCAGCACGGCACCCGAGAAAAAGAAGGCGTCCAGGCTTTCTCCCCAGATCACCCATCCCCAGACCGATGAAAAGAAGACCGTAAAATAGGTAAACGGCCCGACCTTGGCTGCCGGCGCCAGTGCGTACCCCTGGGCCATGAGAAACTGGCCGGTTACGGCAACCGTCCCCATGACCATCAAAAGCACGAGTTGATAAAGGGTTATCCCCTGCCAGGACCAGGCAAGCGGCACTGCGGAAATCAGGGTGGCGATTAAGGTAAAATAAAACACCATGGTACCCGGGGATTCAGAACCGGACATCCGCCGGATGGTAACTGCTGCCAGCGCCACACTGACTCCGGCACCAATGCCGATAAAAGAGATGATATTGATGATCCCCGTGCCCGGCCTGAGAATGAGCAGTATCCCGAGAAACCCCAAAAGTACAGCCGTTGAACCTTTAACGGAAATGGGTTCCTTCAGCCACAACAAGGCAAACAGGGGCATGAAAAAAGGAGACGTGTAGGAAAGCAGCGTGGCTTCTGCCAGGGGCATTTTCCCCAATGTATAAAAAAAGCAGTACATGGCAGACACGCCGAATACCGACCGGAGCAGGTGAAGGTGAATTTTCCCGGTCCTGGGCACCAGCAGATTCCAGATTGTTGTCCGGCTCCTCTCCCGTGAGTGATCGGCTGATTTATTCTGGGATCTCTTCTGCCGTCTGTTCCGCCAGATGTTCAGCAAAAGTAAAACGACCAGCGCAAAACAGTTTCTGAAAAAGACGATCACCTCAAAGGAGAGTTCTTTTGAAATGTGTTTGATACAGCAGCCGAGTCCGGACATAAGAAGTGCATACCCGATAATCGAGAAACAGGCTTTGACCGGCTGGTCATTGTGATGATTTTGAGAATCCATTGGTATCTGCCTCAGCTTGATTTCAGCGATCGTTTTACAGCCCTGTTTCGAAAGTCAATACGGCTTCACGGCCTGGCGCCTTGCATATGGAGCACTATCAATTCGTGATATATCCAGGCTAATTGGGTATACGCCTTAATCAGGCGGTTGAAAAGCCTTAAATGACAGCTTTTGCAGATTTTTTCTGACGACTTGGGACCGTGCAGATTTTTTGGAACAAAGTCCCTTGCATTCAAGTGCGGTTTGGATTAACTTTCTGCCATTAAAAAACCAAAATAGAAAACAGGAATACGCATCATGGACACACCCGGACCCAAAATCGCATTTATCTATGAACATCCCGCCTGGTCGGAAAAACTGATTGATACCTTTGCCGAAAGGGGCATTGATCTCACCCTTATAAGCATTGCAGAACTCGATTTCAGACCGGACAGTGACATGCCTGAATTCAACCTGGCTGTCAACCGGGTCAACATTATGCCGTCTGATGGCCGAAGCCCGTCGATTGCCGCACACACGCTCCATTACCTGACCTGGCTGGAAACCATGGGTGTCCGGGTCATCAACGGCAGCCGCGCCCATTTTACAGGGGCATCAAAAGCGGTTCAGAACGGGCTTTTCGCCAAGCTGGGGCTGAATTGCCCGAAATCCGCGGCCGTGCACCGGGTGT
>CAZLNA010000532.1:0-1740 GCA_964560485.1 uncultured Desulfobacula sp.
TTAAAAAAACTAAAAAAAATGGAATCTGCATTTGGGACTGCAATGAAATATAACAGGTTTGAATTCGCAGTTTAAGATCGCATGCAGGGGAACTGCGACTTGAAATTAACAAGGCGCGATATATCTTTTGGATACGCCTCATGGAAAGTGTTTTTCAGCAGTTTGAGATTGTCTTGTCCAGCAGGGTCTGGTAGCTTTTATGGCAGGATGAAAAGAGAAGATGATGAAGAATACCATACCTCCCGGCAGTTGGATAATCAACCGGCGCTTGTTTTTAAAAGCAGCTGCCGCCTCCATGATCACTGCCTTTTCACAACCGCTGACGCTTGCCAGTGAATTGAAAGAGATAAAAAAAATGAAAAGTGTTTTGCGTTTTGGAATGGTGACAGATGCCCATTATGCAGATAAGGATAAATGGGGGACACGGTTCTACAGGGAATCAGTCCGGAAAATGCGCGAGTGCATCGAATTTATGAATCAGCGCAGGGTCGATTTTTTGATTGAGCTTGGAGATTTCAAAGATGAAGATACACCGCCGCTGGAACACAACACCCTGAAATACCTTGACGCCATCGAAGCTGTTTTCCAACAGGCAGACGCAAGGCGCTACCATGTCCTGGGGAATCATGATCTTGACAGCCTATCAAAATCCCAGTTCCTTTCCAGGATCCGTAATTCAGGCTTCAGCAGGGCGCTCAATTATTATTCATTTGATATAAACGGCGTCCATTTGATTGTTCTGGATGCCAATTACCGCTCAGACGGCCTCGATTACGACCATGGCAATTTCGACTGGAAGGACAGCAGTCTGCCGCCTGAACAGATCCGCTGGTTGAAAAAGGACCTGGCAGCCGCCCATGGACCTGTCATTGTCTTTGTCCACCAGCAGCTCTGCGGCGAGGACCGCTTTACGGTTAAAAATGCTGCTGCTGTCAGAGCTGTGCTCGAAGAAAGCGGTCAGGTACTGGCTGTTTTCCAGGGCCATCATCATTCAGGCGGTTACGAGCTGATCAACCGGATCCATTACTACACTCTAAAAGCTCTGGTGGATGGCAGCGGGGCGGAAAACAATGCCTATGCCGTTGTTGATGTGAATGCAGACAACAGCCTGGTAATTACCGGATACCGGCGGGCAGAAAGCCGGGATTTAAACCGGCCCGCCCATATGCCCCGGCCTTGATTGCCCCAGGCCATGACCGGTTCTGTGAGGCGGACGACCTTGAGAACAGGCCAGTCCGCCTCACACAGAATGAAACACTCAACAAGGCCGGAAATCCCGGACCCTTTTTGAAAATCATTTGGCAGGTCAGAATCAGATTGCTGGTTTCTTTTCACAGAAACCTGTCTGTGCCCAGCTGTCTTGTCGCATCTTTTCATCAATGACGAGATATTTTTCAACAAGCTGGTATTGATCCAGAAAATTGCGGATGGATGTGAACGTGGTGGTCTGCAGTTTGCCTGGATGATCCGATACCGTCAGCTCTGACATGAACAATGAGCCTATCGAGGCTTTCAAAGGGTTGATATGTACCGGCTGAGCAGTGAAATAGGTTTTTACATTTTTTTTGATGACGTCCGGATCTGACGTTTTGTATATCGCTGAAAAAAGCAGATCGAGTATAAATTCAGTACAATTCTGGCGCTCCCGGTTAAAGGGGTTTGCAATAATGGAATACTTTGAATTGTGCAGGCTGCGGTAGGTATCAGAGGCCAGGACAGCCAGCAGCCTTTTCTGCATCG
>CAZLNA010000533.1:0-1736 GCA_964560485.1 uncultured Desulfobacula sp.
GACGTAGACAGACGGATCCTGAGCCATACACTGATCGGTTGCTTCTAAAAGAGCCTGATTGTAAGTTTTTTCTCGTTCCATGATACCTTTATGCATAGAGGGGGCTTAACATCTTGTTTTTATCAGGAAAAGGCGATGACGTGGCAAACTCAAAGGCCGCATCAATCTCAGAGCTGATCTGAGCCTCGATCTGTTTTGTCTGGTCAGGGCGCAGCATGGCCCGGTCTGCCAGCACTTTTTCATAATTTAAAACAGGACAGCGCTCTCTCCATGCAGCCACATCTTTCAGGGACCGGTATCCCAGGTGATCGTCATTGTTGGGCCCGCAATGCTCAAGCCAGCGATAGGTTTCAAATTCAAGAAAAGCGGGGCCGTTCCCGGCACGCAAATCAGAAATGGCCTGGCGCGCTGTTTCATATACCGCTTCGACATCATTCCCGTCTCCATGGCGACTGGTTACACCATGGGCGGCTGCCAGCGAATTAATCTTCTGATTTTTTGGCCGTCTCACATTGAGCGGAGAATACACTGAGAAAAAGTTGTTCTCACAGACAAAAAGAATGGGGAGTTTGTACATTTGGGCAAAATTCAGGCATTCATGAAACACGCCCTCTTCAGTGGCTCCGTCTCCAAAAAACACTACGGATACTCGATCTTCTCCTTTTTGCCAGGCACTGAACGCCGTGCCTACGGCTATGGGCAGAATGCTTGAGACAATAGGAACCGCACCGGCAAACCCGGCATCGAGGTCAATGGTGTGCATGGAGCCGCCTTTACCTTCACAGCATCCTGTTTCCCGACCATAAAGCTCCGCGATCAGTGCGTTCAAATCACCGCCTTTGGCCAGATAATGCCCGTGAGAGCGGTGCGTACTCATGACCAGATCTGACTGCGTCAATGCGTTACATACACCTGCTGCAATGGCCTCCTGGCCAATGCATAAATGCACAGGGCATCTCATCTGCTGTTTCGAATACTCCTGGGCTATCCGTTCTTCAACCAGCCGGATACGCTGCATCTGGTAATAGAGTCTGAATTCCTGGCAACTATCGTCCATGTACTTTTCCCTAAATAAAATTCACATGCGCTGAAGGGTGTTTAAGTTCCCATAAATACCGGTTAATTTCATCCATCCGGCAGTTCACACGGCATTTCGCAGGATCAAGAGCGTTTTCTACCCAGCTCATGGTTTTCCGGCGTTTATCACCTTCCCAGATCGCTTGAAAGGTGTTGTCATATATATTTCCAAACAAAAACCGTTCATCAGTCAGGTAAACGCTGCACCCCCAGACATTACCGCGGGAATCGATATAGGACCAGAACGGCATGCCAAAACACTTCTGGTAGGGCTTTTCCTTATCATCCCACTTCTTCATGGTATTGATCCGGACAATGGCATTGAAGTCCTTGGTTGACAAAGACACGATTTTTTCAAAAAATGTCTCATCTCTTTTATACTCAATATCTTCATAAACCCGTGTATGGCTTTTCAAGTGCTGGGAATAGGGTTTCACCACAAAATAATCGAGCCCGATCTGCCTGCAGAGCAGACCCAGATCATATATCTCATTTTCGATCTCCGGCAGCATCAGGGTTTGCAGCCCCAGGGTACAGTTCAGACCCTTTTCCTTCCGGATCTGCACGGCTTTTTTCAAGTTTTCCATCACCTTATTGAAATCCCCAGGTTTGGTCTGATGGATCCTTGCATAACTGTCAGGGGTTCCGGCATTTCATGA
>CAZLNA010000534.1:0-1711 GCA_964560485.1 uncultured Desulfobacula sp.
GATCTGACCTCCCTTTGCATGATCCACGACCCACCGGAAACGACACCACCCATCTTTCCGTCATGGATAACGAAGGCAATGCTGTGGGCATCAGCCAATCGATCGAATCGATCTACGGCTCAAAAACAGCTGCCCAGGGCCTGGGATTCCTGTATAATAACTATATCAACACCATGGAGCTCAAGGATCCCAGCCACCCGCACTACTTAAGGCCCAACGCCGTCCCCTGGTCTTCAGTCGCCCCCAGTATCATGTTTTACAAGGGCAAACCATGGGTCACATTTGGCAGCCCGGGCAGCGAGCGCATTTTTTCAGCCATGGCCCAATTTGTCATCCAGGTGGTGGATGGGGAACACTCCCTTCTGAAAGCCATTAACTGCCCCCGAATTCATTGCTCCATGGGAGGCGTGGTCAGCCTTGAGGCAGACCGGTTTGATCCATCCATCATCACCCACCTTGAAAAACTCGGATACACCATTGACCGGCGCAGCAGCCACTCATTTTTCCTGGGAGCCATATACGGGGCAATGAGATGCCAGACAAAAAACGAATTCCAGGGAATTGCAGAAATCAGAAGAGAGGGCAGCGTTGCAGGGCCATCATGATCCGGCAGCAAGGGAGGTATTTGGATTTTATTATGAAAACTCAGGTTATATTGATATCGGACCAGAAATCAGTCATTGAAGCCATCACACGAGAGCTTTCCTCCGATTTCTCAACACTGCTCGCCACCTCAATTACCGAGGGGCTTGATATATTCAAAGCGCACCAGACCGATGTAATTTTAATGGATGCCGCACTATCGGCACACCCGGACAATATGACCCACAAGGCATTATTTTCCCAATTCTGGGGAATCAATCCCATGGTCCGCTTTGTCATATTGACAATTCGAACCCGCGATCCCTTTGCCATAAAGGCTGTTGAAGCAGGTGCCAGCAAGTATCTTCACTACCCGTCAGAGCTGTTCCGGATCAGACCCGTCATAGAATCGGTTATTCAGCATCTTGAAGATTCACATCCAACCAGGCACTTTATCTCCCAGGACGTCCAGAGCGGGTTTTCCGACATGCTGAAAACTCGTTCTGAAACCATGAGACGGGTTTTTGAAAAGGTATCCCTTGTCAGTCAGACCCCGACCACAGTCCTTTTGACCGGTGAAACGGGTGTGGGAAAAGGTGTGGTCGCCCGCTTGATCCATGAAAAATCCAATCGTGCCTCAGGGCCATTGCTCAGCGTTCATTGCGGCGCCATCCCGGAACCCCTGATTGAAAGCGAGCTTTTCGGGCATGAAAAAGGAGCCTTCACCGGTGCCATCAAGAGCAAAAGAGGAAAGTTCAACCAAGCTTCAAAGGGAAGTATATTTCTTGATGAAATCGGCACTGTCACTTCAGCGACCCAGATCAAACTGCTGCAGGTCCTGCAGGACAAGACATATCAACCCGTGGGAAGTGATAAAACGCTTTCGACGGATGTCAGAATCATTGCCGCTTCCAACAGTGATCTTGAACAGATGGTCAACCGGGACGAATTTAGAAAGGACCTCTATTTCCGATTGAATATCTTTCCAATTGAGATACCTGCACTGCGCCACAGGAGAGAGGATCTGCCGTTGTTTCTCCAGTTTTTCATCGACCATTTCAATGCAAAACATGAAAAGCGGATCAAAGGGGTCACTCCGGAAGTGCTGCAGGCCTTTAACACCTATCAG
>CAZLNA010000535.1:0-1707 GCA_964560485.1 uncultured Desulfobacula sp.
AGGGCAGCCGCGGCGGCTTCCAGGGAAACCGCCGTGCCCGGGGCAATGCCGGCGTAAAACAATTGTACGATCCAGACCGCCTTAAGTATCCATTACTTAGAAAAGGTGCCAGGGGAGAGGGGCGATGGCAGCGGTTAAGCTGGGATGATGCGCTGGATCTTGCTGCAGAACAGTTGGAAAGGATTGGCAGGGAATACACCCGATGTGGATTTTTGTTCATGGCCGGGACAGATATGCAGTCCGAGTTTTTACACCGGTTGGCCGAGGTCTATGGATCCTATAATATTATTTCACACGAGTCCAATTGTCTGGTCAGCCTCAACAGGGCGTTTCTGGATACCTATGGTGTTCTGCCAACACCTGACGTCATCAATTCCAAGTATGTTATCCTGGCTGGTGCAAACCGGTTTGAAGCACTGGTGACACCTGATTCAATGGACCTGATGACAGCCAGGAAGAACAAGGCTAAAATAATTGTTCTTGATCCCAGATTCACAAAAACAGCTGCCCTTGCCGATGAATGGTATCCGATTAAGCCGGGGACAGATATGGCATTTTTCCTGGCAGTTGCCAATGTCATCATCTCTGAAGAGTTATATGATAAATCCTTTGTCAAAGAAAAAACATTTGGCTTTGAAGAATTGAAAGATCATGTCGGGCAGTATACGCCCAGATGGGCAGCCCAAGAGACGGAAATTCCTGCTGAAGACATTGTGAGGATTGCCCGGGAACTTGCCAGGCATGCTCCTGCATCCATGGTTTACCCGGGCCGTAGAACATCAGATTATGAAAATTCGACACAGATCCGGCGCACCTTTGCCATTGTGAATGCGCTGCTGGGCAACTGGGATCAGAAAGGGGGGCTGATTGTACCGAAAAAAGTAAAATCAGGGACCATCCCGTTTGATCCTCCTTTTTATGACGAGAACCCCGATGACCGTGTTGATGCAGGGCGGGCACCGATGATGTTTGAACATGAGGGTTCATTCAAGCATACGCGCGATGCGGTCATTGAAGGAAAACCATATCCGATTAAGGGATGGATGACCTATAAAACCAATCCCATGCAGACAGGCGCCAACCGGAATAAAACCATTGAGATGATCAATAAACTGGATTTCATGATAACCGTGGATATCACCATGAGTGACACCGCCTGCATGGCTGATCTTGTCCTGCCGGCACCCAGTTATCTTGAACGCCAGGATCCGCTGTCTTCATTTTTAGCCTCTTCCACCTGCAGCGGAGTGATCACCCGTGACCCGGCAGTTCCGGCGATGTTTGAATCAAAACCCATGTTCTGGATTGCCAAAGAGCTTGCCAAACGTCTAAATCTGGGTGAATTTTTTGATTTTACCATGGCGGATTTCAGAAATGCCCAGTTAAAAAAGATACCAGAGGTGGCTAAGGCGCTTAAAGAAGACGGTGTCTATAATATTGAAGGCCCAGGCTATGGTCTTCATAAGGGTAAGCCGTTCAGGACGACCTCAGACAGAGTTGAACTGTACAGCAAACGATATAAAAATAACGGGCTTGATCCCCTGCCGGTCTATCAACCGCCGAAGCAGGTGCCTGAGAATCAGTTCAGGATGGTTGTCGGGAGAAATGCCTATATCACCCAGAGCGCCAGCACCAATAACGTTCTGTTGTGGGAACTGGAAAATGAAAATGCTCTGTGGCTTCACCCGAGAGCCGCAAGGAAACTGG
>CAZLNA010000536.1:0-1704 GCA_964560485.1 uncultured Desulfobacula sp.
CCAAGGAAAAAGTCATTGATTACAAAAGCCTGCTTCAGGAATTTGTCCAGGAAGAGGGGGAGCAGCCGCCTCAGTACCGGGTGAACAATGAAATGGGGCCGGATCATGATAAAACCTTTGAGGTCTGCCTGACACTCTATGATGAGCAGACGGTCGGGGTGGGAAAAACCAAAAAAGCGGCTGAGCAGGATGCTGCCCGGAACGCACTCAAACAATTGAAAAAAAACAGCTGACCGTCGAGATATGAAAACGGTAAACAAACCGTTGGTGATACCGGTCTTTATCCCCCATGCCGGATGTCCTCATCAATGCGCCTTCTGCAATCAGACGATTCTTTCTTCCCAGTCGCAGGGTCTGCCTGAAATTGAAACAATGGATCAGATGGTTCAAGAGTGGCTTGAATATGGTAAAAATCGATGTCAGACAGAGCTCGCCTTTTTCGGCGGTAATTTTTTAGGCCTGGATCATACCGCCATCCAAAAAGTTCTGGACTGGGCCGGTGCATATCTCGATGAAAAGAAAATCAATGCCATCCGTTTTTCCACCCGGCCCGACACCATTACGCCGGAAACGCTTGATCTGGTAAAAGGATTTCCGGTTTCCATGGTTGAGCTCGGGGTTCAGTCCATGAATGATGCGGTTCTTGACCGGTCTCTGCGGGGACATAACAGTGAAGATTCCCGCTCAGCTGTTGCTCTTTTAAAATCCCGGGGAATTGCAGCAGGGGTTCAGGTGATGCTCGGGATGCCGGGGGATACGGATGACACCTTGTTTGACAGCACCCGGCAGGCCGCGCTTCTCAGGCCTGAAGCCGCCCGTATTTATCCGCTGCTGGTGCTTCGCGGCAGCCTTTTGGAAAAGTGGCATCAAAAGCGCGTTTATGAGCCACTGACACTTGAGAAAAGTGTCGAGCTGGCCCGGGCAATGGTGGAGATATTTCAATCCTGCAATGTAAAAGTGATTCGAATCGGCCTCCAGGCATCTGACATCATGAATGACTCTTCCATGGTCGTGGCGGGTCCCTGGCACCCGGCCTTTGGGCACCTGGTCCGTTCACGCATGATGTACCACCAGGTCTGCCGGGAAATTGAGAGGCTTTGCACTGGCGGGTTTCAAGGGCATGTTCTTCTGAAAGTTCACCCGAATTCTGTGGCACGTCTCATGGGCGACCGCAGAGAAAACATGGGCCGTCTGAAAGAAAGATATCCGCTGATTGACTTTACCGTATGTCAGGATGAAAGCGTACCTGAGGACTCGGTACGGGCTGTCCCGGATCAGCGTCCGGGCCGGTGATTCGGTGTGATGCGTTTTTTAGGAGGGATTGAAAAGCGATTCTCTGGTTCATTGTCAGTTAACGTGTCAAGGCTGTTGTCAAAACCGCAAACCGGGCAGACACTTGTTTTTGTAGATAAAAGCATTCCGCAGTCAAGGCAGAATTCTCCAGACATTACTTCCTCCTTATCAATTTTTAAAAAATGAAATGAATTTAAATAAACCTGCAATCTAAATCCATTGGGACTGATGCGATGGAATTAAGTTAAGCTGTTTTTAACTTTTGTCAAGGCGGATTGCTGTGTGGCTTTTTTAAAACCTTCAAGCAGTTGGCGGGTAAAGGCATTGAGCAATTTCGAATTCAGCTTCCAGCAATGCCAGTAGAGTGTAACCATGACTTTTTCATCCGGTGCAAGGTCGATGACCTGATTC
>CAZLNA010000537.1:0-1702 GCA_964560485.1 uncultured Desulfobacula sp.
GTCCAGGTTACGGTCGAGATGCCGATCCAGGTCTTCATCCCCGTCTGAATCATAGGCCCAGATCACCGGATTGATCTTGGACGGATCTGTGGCATTGGTGGCGGTGTAGGTATCGAGTTCGCCGTCCAGGTCGTCGTCAAAGGCAAAGGCGAGGCCGAATTTTACGATGTTTTCCGCCAGAAGCTGGTTGTTGCTGCCGGTGAACCGTGCCAGATCGCTGTTGGTGTCAGTGTTGATAAAATCATAGACGTAGAACTGAACGGTTTCTCCGGCGTCAAGCACCCCGTCCCCGTCAAAGTCTGCTGTCATGATCACACTGGAATTGGCACTGAGATTGACCACATCAATCTGATTGGCAGTGTCTCTGGGTGCGATACTGGTAATACCAAAGTTGTTGGTGAGCATTTTATCATAACCGGCCATATGAAGATCACTGGTCATGACAAGAAGGGCAGAGCGCAGGTTCTGCTGCATATCTGCAATTTCTTCCTGGAGCACATAGCTGTCCTGCTGGGATTGAAAGACCCTGAACAATGCTGTCATGACCACACTGACAATCAGAAGGGTGATAATGATTTCAATCATGGTGAATCCGGCAGATCTTTTATCAGGTGATTTCAATATCATGGCTATTGCTTCCAGTTGGATGTGTTAAAGGGCGTGTCCCCGTTGTAAATCCTGACTTTGCCAGTTCCGGCAATACTGGTGGTGACAGCATAGCAGATGGTAGCTGTTTCATTTTCAAGATAAACGCTGGCTGAATTGGCAGTGGCCCTTGTGCCGAAGGTGATGAGGCTGGCCTGTGTGATGGTGCCCGAACTCCAGGTGGCAGTAGCGTTTCCAGACCCAAAATCCACGCCGGAGCCGTAATTGCTTAAATCCACCCTGAACTCACCCGCATCCCAGACACCGTCGTTGTCATCATCAAAATAGTAGTACCCGGGCGTGACGGAACTCACAAACCTCACCCGGACCGGCGAATTGTCCCGTACCGCCTTGACCCGCGCTTTCTGCAGGTTGGCCTGAAGGTCTCCGGCTGCGGCTTTTAGCCGGTACTCGGGCAGCCTTGCCATGATCTGGGGGATGGCAAATACCGCCATTACCGCCATGATGGCGACAACTATCAGCAGTTCGATCACGGTAAAGCCTTTTTTATCTGATCCGGTTTGAATCATGGGTTCGTCAACCTTTATCATTGTGTTGGTCTTTATCATGGTGTCACACTACCAACTTGTGCCACTCCAAGTCAATTCCTAAGGGTTCCGGGGCATGGGCAGACCATTTCTATTACATATACCAGCAAAATTAATGCCACGATGGCGTCTTAAAAGCGGACATCAGCGACCCGGGCGTTGGTATTCAGTGGCACGCTTATTGATTACTATTGACTTCAGGCAGGGTCAAACCCGGCAGGTCCGGCCAAAAGCGGTTTTTTAAGAGTTAAAAATGACAAAAAATGTCTGGATCAGGCATGAAAATGTCCAAACCTGTCTTTCAGCTGGGATTAAATTCTGTTATGAAAGAGATTCAGTTTATCAGGCAGTTGTTTAAATATGGTCAATTGATTTTTATTTAACTATTTTTCCGGCCCTCTTTGGCGGGATTTCCCCATACAAGGTAAAACCATGAAATCTTCACGCGCTCACCTGATTGCAGGCCTCTGTCTCTCTCTGGCGTATGGACTGATCCATCTATTCATCCG
>CAZLNA010000538.1:0-1697 GCA_964560485.1 uncultured Desulfobacula sp.
CGGTAATAATGCGCGTGATATCTTTTATGGCCTCAATGGTCTCCTTTGTATTATCCTGGATCCCCTCGATCTTGTGCTGGATGTCCTGGGTGGCGCCTGACGTCTGTTTGGCCAGATCTTTCACCTCATTGGCCACCACGGCAAACCCTTTACCGGCTTCTCCGGCACCGGCAGCCTCAATAGCCGCATTCAACGCCAGCAAATTGGTTTTATTGGCAATCCCGTTGATCAGGTCAATAATGTCACCGATCTGGGTGGCAGCATGATCGAGTTTGCTCACCACGTCAAACGTTCGGGATGCTGCTTTTGAAGCATCATTGGTGATCGCTGCGCACCTTGCAGAACTTTTTGTGATCTCCCCCTGGCTGGCATACATCTGTTCCATGGCAGTGGCCACCGTATTGACAGAAAAGGACATTTCCTCGGCTGCGGCTGCCACAGACCCGATATTTGAAGAGGCCTCCTCTATCACTGTATGAGATTTGATCACCTCTTCAGAGACTTTGGCAGAATTCGTACTCACATCCTGAATCTGATAACTCACCTCTTCCGCAGCAGATGCAATACTGGTGATATGCTCGGAAATTTCTGCTACAGCACTGTCTGCACGACCTGCCATCTCACTGCTTTCCCGTGCATGGGTGTCAATAAGGCTGGAAACATCACTGGCCTGCTGGGAAAGACCGGCCACAGCGTCAGATGTTTCTCTGATGTCATCCATTGTAATATTGAGTTTGTCTGCCAGACGCGAAAAAATCAGCCAGATGAGAAAAATGACCATTCCCACACCGACTGCGCCCACAAACACGCTCAGATTCAGGGCTTTTCGTATGGAAGCAATAGAGGCGGAATTATCCACCAGCACCGCGATTCCGCCAATGACCTGTCGTGATTTGCCGTGGCAGTGGTAACACCCTTCTTCATTCAGACTCGGCATCAGAGAGCCGTAATAAACCCTCTCGCCGACCTTTTTTTTCAACAGGCCGCCGGTTTCACCGCTGGTGAGCATCCGGTTATTATAATCAATCAGCCTGGGATCAGCCAGATAATCATTAAAGGAGGTACCGATGGTCTCTATATTGGTTGAAAAACTGATGGTTGAATTAAAATCATAAACAAAGACATCGATTTCCGGCAGCATGGCATGGAGCCGCTTGAATTGCTCCCTGACCACATCATTGTTACCGGTTGACAGGGCATCGGTCATTCCGCCGACAATGGATGCGCTGATCTCCCTGCACCGGCTGGCCATGTTTGCATCATGCATCTTTTTCTGGTAGACGTATTCAACACAGGTCACAGCAACAAGGATCAAAAGTACCACCAGAGAAATCAATGCTGCAGATCGAATCCAGCCATGATGTTTGAAATAATGGACCAGGCCCATAAATCCCCCGTAACGATTGTAAAGCAGGTGTGCTTAATGGTATAAGCCTTGGCATGACTCTCTGCTTCCACAACACGATCAGCGTTCACACCCTTGATCCGGTACCCGGCATAACCATCTGGTATGCCAGGATACCGGACATCATTGCTTCATTTTTTACTAATGGTACGTACCACAATTGGGGTGTGGGGGTAAACGAATTATTTAAAAAAGAAAATTTTACCATCAACTGCTTCAGCGCGCCTGAAATCAAGGCTGTAAATCAATTCAAAGCTTTAAAAAAACAACTGGAATGGATGGCCGGTCGATA
>CAZLNA010000539.1:0-1696 GCA_964560485.1 uncultured Desulfobacula sp.
CATCTGCGCAGTCACCGGGATATCCCCTGAACAGGCTGCCGGACGGGGTACCGGCGTGGATGACAAGGGGCTGGAACACAAAATAAAGGTATTAAGAAAAGTACTCGACTTTCACACCCTGAACCCGGCCAACGGGCTTGATATCCTGACGAAAATCGGAGGATTTGAAATTGCCGGCATTGCCGGTGCCGCCCTTGCGGCTGCCGGCCAGGGAACGGCCGTGGTGCTGGACGGGGTAATCTCAACAGCCGGCGGCCTGCTGGCCAGCCTGATCAACCCGGATGTCAAAGACTTTCTGATCGCCGGCCACAAATCCGTTGAAATTTCACAGAAAGCCGCCCTGGCCCATATGGGCCTGGAACCGCTTATTGATTTCGGCATGCGCCTGGGAGAAGGGACAGGAGCCGCGCTGGCCATTGACATGGCAGATGCGGCATGCAAGATCATGTGCGAAATGGCCTCTTTTGACGAAGCAAAAATCGCCCGGGCAAACCTCTGACCGGGCGATGGCATTTCGATTTTTCTCTACAGTTCCGGCAGTGATCCCCGGAACCAGCCCTGTTTTTATTTTCTCAACTTTATTTTTTTAGGGAATCAAACATCATTGCGTTTTCAATGGCAATGGCTGCCTGGTTTGAAAAAATATTGAGCAGCAGGGCATCGTCTTCGGTAAATCTGCCGCTGTCGACTTTATTCATCACCTCAAGCACACCGAGCATCTTGCGCTTGGCACGCATGGGCACGCAAAGCAGGGATTTGGTCTTATCCCCGGTGATTTTATCGATATTGGGGTAGAATCTTGAATCCTTGTGTGCATCATCCACCAGCACATACTGCTGATTTTCAGCCACCCAGCCGGCAACACCCGTGCCTTTGGGAAGCCTGATATCCTTGAGTTCATCCGAATGAGGCCCGGTGGGAACACTGAAGACCAGTTCGCCGGTTTCCTCGTCCAGAAGCATCAGCGTACTGGCCTCGGCATCAGTAACAATATTTGCATACTTCATGATCAATGAGAGCACATCCACCAGGTTGACCGTGGAATTAATAATGTATCCGATCTGGATAACCAGGGCCAGCTTTTCGCTGCTCAGCATTCTCAGTTCCCGGATCTGGCGGTTCTGCATGGCCAGTATCGGAGACAGCAGATCCTGGGTGATGTATCCTTTATCCAGAAGCACCTGGCCGAGCATGGGAACATTTTTTTCAGTGTTGCGGGTTTTGGTCACCAGTTCAGCCGGTTTCATCTCGTGGTCTGAGACTTCCCGGTCCGCTTCAAACTGCCGCTGAACCTGGAGAGCCTCTTCAAGCTGATCTTCAGTGATGATGTTCATGCTCCTGAGCAGATCGCCGAGAAGATGGGAATTTATATTCATTGCGCACCTATATGTTGAATTTAAATTTTCCGGATTAACCGTCCCGGTCTCCCGGACCCTTCAGCAGGCAGACAGACGATCTGAATACCGCCGGACCAAGGATGGATAAAATTTCTAGATAATACGATTCTTCTCAAATTTCAAGGCTGTAGATCCACATTCTTTACACTATTTTCCGAAAACATTCAAATATAATTATAGCTTCCCAAGGAGTTGGCGTGCTATATTCAACTCACCCCCACTTGACTCCAACGAGAAAAAGGACAGCCAATGACCGAGGACCATTCGAACAGCAAGGCATTTTTATATCAGCTATACAC
>CAZLNA010000540.1:0-1691 GCA_964560485.1 uncultured Desulfobacula sp.
GGCCAATGATGTGTTCACTGCGGTGGCCGATCTCGAAGACATATACGGGGCCACCGACATCATGGTGATGAATATGCCGGACATCGGACTGACCCCCCGGTTTTATGCAACAGGCGGGCAGGCTCTGGCCTCTGGCTGGTCAGGTGTTTACAATGCAAATTTTCAAGGCCTGCTGGCGTCCTACAGCGGTTCGGCAACCCTCTATTTTGTGGATGTGTTTTCCATTTTCAATGACATCCTGAATGCCGATAACGGTGTCGTCGGACTGGACCCCGCAATTCATGCCGGATATTTTATGGATATCAACCCGGTGACACAGACCCCTGACGGGATTCACCCCAGAACCTTCGGGCATCGGCAGATTGCCAACGGCGCCCTGGTGGCCATCGGGCTGAACCCGGTTCCGGTGCCCTCTTCAATTCTGCTGCTGAGTATGGGGCTTCTGGGGATGGCACAGATTCAGAGAAAAAAATTCAAATAAGCGCGTCCGGCGCACAATAAAATTGCAAAAAGGCAGCACCCGGTTCGGGGCTGCCTTTTTTATATCCCACTGCCGTTCGGTCTCTTATGAGGTTCCGACAAATTTCACCTTGAGTTTCTGGTGGATCCGGTCAATGATTTTGAATATTTCCTTGAGCATGGTCTGATCCAGGGAGGAGAGGTTGCCCGGATTGACATAATTGTCAGGGATGGCATCCTCATCCATGATGGTGGTGATCTGCCGGAGAAATCGGAGCCGCATCAGATAGTTATAGGCCCGGATCAGGTTCAGATACTGCCGGTTGCTGATGGTCCGTTTGGTATACAGCCTGAACAGCCGGGTTAAGGTGTTGGTGCTTTCAATGCCCTCATGAAGCGAATGGATCCGGGCAAAGTCGGTGATCGGCATCAATGCTTTTTTGATGTCAAACATCCCTTTATGCCGTCCCTTATCTTCAACAATGAAATTGCCGAAAAAGCTCAGCGGGGGTTTAAAACGAAGGCTGTTCTCTGTCAGGCACCTCAATATTCCCGGCCACTCCTTGAGCGATTCATTCAGGTAGGCCTTCAACTCACGGGTCAGTGAGGTGTCTCCCCAGGCTGCTCTGAAATCAAAAAAGATGCCGGAGTACATCACTTTTTCCGGGTCCATGACCCTCAGCCACTGCATGAAATAGGATTTCCAGACCGACAGAGGCTGGCACCATTTGGGATTCTTGGCCATGTTGTTTCCGTCACAGTATTTATATCCGGCAAGGGCAAGCATATCACAGATCAGTTCAGACAATTTTAAAAAATATGCCGTGGCGAATTCTCTGGCATCCGAATCTTTAATGTCCTCGAAAATCAGGGCATTATCCTGGTCAGAGATCAGGGTTTGTTCATCCCGGCCTTCAGATCCCATGATCATGAATACAAACCGGCAGGGGGGAGGGCCGGCATCTTCCAGGGCCAGTCGGATGATTTTATCCAGTATAGCGTCTGAAAATGCCGTGATCAGCCGGGTAATATAGGCCGGGTTGGTCCCGTTTTTGATCGGGTCCAGCATCAGGTCGCACAATTTGGCATGAATCCCCTTGAGCTGGTCGATGGATGTGGCAGAGTGAACGGTTTTGATCAACAGATAGGTGGATTCGGCCTGGGCTGATATCAGATCTTTCTGGTTGATAATACCGATGATACTGCCGCTTTTGCTTTTCACCGCCAGGTGC
>CAZLNA010000541.1:0-1688 GCA_964560485.1 uncultured Desulfobacula sp.
AGGGCTGAGATCATGATATTGGTCTGGTACATGGAAAAAAGATGGGGAAAGGCGATGGTCAGCATGGCGAGAACGCCGATGGCCGGCAGCAGGTATTTTTTATCGGTCCGGATGCGCTGCATCAACTCTCTGCCAGCAGCGCCTGCTGCTGAAATGATTCTGGCAGCCGCACCCGCCGGCTTCTGGCCGGCACCCTGCTGCTCCGTGGCAGACGCTGCAATGGCCGCGCTGCGGCCCATTTCCTTTCTGCGGAGCATGTACCGCCAGAGAATGGATAAAAAGAATGCGCCCAGCCCGATATAGGCCATATTCCACAACCGCCATTCAATGGTTTTGGTGACTGTATTCACCTTGATCACCATCAGCGGAAAGGTCAGAAAAATGAACCAGATGGCGGTAATGCTTGATTTTTTTAATTCTTCGATAATGTTCATATGCAATCGTTGTATCTGTCAGTCGTTAAACTTTTTTTGTTTCAGCACGGCCCAGGATACCTGAAGGCCTGAATATCAGGATCAGGACCAGGAAGAGGAAGGCAAACACATCCTCATAGTCGCTGGAGATGTATCCTGTGAAGAAACTCTCTGTCCATCCCAGAACCAGGGACCCGAGCACAGCGCCGGGGATGGAGCCGATGCCGCCGAGGACGGCCGCCACAAACGCTTTGATACCGGCAATAAATCCCATGTAAAAATTTATCTGGCCGATGTGGGAGGCAATGAGAAGGCCGCCCAGGGCCGCTGTACCGGAACCGACAATAAAGGTGATGGAAATGATCCGGTTGACATTGATGCCCAGAAGCGATGCCATGATCTTGTCCTGGGAGGTGGCCCGCATGGCCTTGCCGATCTGGGTGAATTTGATCAGGACGGTTAAAAATATCATGACCAGGACCGTGGTGATGATGATCACCAGTTCAGGGGAGGACATGATATGGGCATAGGGTTCCCAGAATTCAAAATCCGGAATCAGGCTCGGAAAAGGGAGAAAATCTGATGTCTGGGCCAGCAGAACATAGTTCTGCAGAAAAAGGGACATGCCGATGGCTGAAATAAGCGCAGACAGGCGGGGGGCATTTCGAAGCGGCTTGTAGGCAATCTTTTCCATGGTATACCCGTAGCTGCATGAATAGATAATGGCTGCGCAGACGGCAATGACGATAACGGCCAGCTGGGGAAGTCCCATCATGGTGAGCACACTGGAAACGATCAGGCCGGTAAATGCGCCGATCATGTAGATTTCCCCATGGGCGAAGTTAATCAGTTCGATAATTCCGTACACCATGGTGTAGCCCAGGGCAATCAGTGCATAAATACTGCCCCGGGTCAGGCCCCCGAGAAATAATTCTAAAAAAAATTCAAACTCCATAGATTCCTGCTTTTATTAGATGGTTGGCCCAAGGCCCGCCTTAAAGCAACAGGGGCCAGACAACGGCTGCCTGGCCCCTGGTACAAGCTAAGGTGCATGACGCACAATGATTATTCTTCTACAAACTGGCCATTGGCGACTTTGTAAACGGAAAAGCCAATGCCGGTTGCATCTCCTCTGTCATCAAAACGGATTTTTCCAAGCGGTGTTTCAACATATTCAGTTCTCAGCGCTTTGACAACGGCGTCGTAGTCAGTTGTGCCGGCGGTCTGAATGGCGTTGAGCAGTGCAAGGGCAGCAGCATAGGCTGCATCAAAGAA
>CAZLNA010000542.1:0-1686 GCA_964560485.1 uncultured Desulfobacula sp.
ATTGAGGGCAGTGAACACAGGATCCATGCCGATGTCGTCATCCCGGCCATCGGGCAGTATGTGGATGATACCGGTCTGGCCGGTTTCGAACATATCAACTGGACCCGGCGCGGAACCATAGAGGTCGACCATGCCAGCATGGCAACTCACATGCCGGGCGTTTTTGCTGCCGGAGATGCCGTGTCAGGGCCTGCCACTGTTATTGAAGCCATTGGCGGCGGCAAACGGGCGGCTGAGGCAATTGACCGTTACCTGAACCATATTCCCCAGCCAAAAAGCCCGAGGACACCGGTCCGCCACACCATTGAACCGGTGATGCCCATGACTGCCAGCCGCAAGATGACCTTAAAACGCCCCTCCATGCAGATGCTTAATGTGGACCGCCGCCGGACAACGTTCCAGCAGGTGGAACTGGGCATGACAGAGCAGGAAATCCGGCAGGAAGCCTCCCGCTGCCTGAGGTGCGACATCTGCCGCAGGTGCGGCGTATGTGTGGATATCTGCCGGGATAAAATGGGTATCGATGCCCTGAAACTCGGATATCTTGAGTTTGACCACCATGATGAAACCGATTTTCGGGCAACCTCTGAAAACTGTATTACCTGCGGCGCCTGCGCCCAGAATTGCGAAAATAATGCCATGCGCCTGGAAAAGGAAGACGGGGACCGGGTTCTCCGGCTCTGCGGTACAGAGCTGAACCGCCAGGCGATCCAGTATTGTGATCTCTGCCAGGCAGAACTTCCGTCCCAGGCCTATTTTGAGTTTGTTTCAAAAAAGACCCGTTCCATAAAACCGGTAACGGAAAAAAGGCTGCTCTGCCGGAACTGCCAGCGCAAGGAAACGGCCAAACCCCATGTGGAAAGCCGGCCTTCACACCCTTAACCCAAAATGAGGATACAAAAATGACATTTCACAGAGGCGACCGTGTCGAGATTTTTCAAAAATCAAATGATGAAGCCTGGGAGCCCTACATGGACAGTTTTATCGGAAAGCAGGGGATTGTAACGGACCCGGACTCGTCCATCAATGATCCGGATGCACTCGTAGAAATCAGCATTGTGGACAAGGGAACCCACCGGCTGCCCCAGGACTGCCTTAAACTGGTCCAACAGAGTCTGTAGGATTTACGACCTGAAGGCGCTGCACCGGATCGGTTCAGTTTTTTCAGGCTGAAACAATAATTTAATATGCCCGCAAACGCCGGGCAAAATCAATTACAACGTGGAGGAACTTTATGAAAAACAACGTGACTTGGGTGATTTTATTCCTGCTGGCAATTGCTGTTGCGATGCCCATGGTGCTACCGGCTCCGGCTCTGGCAGACAAGCTGGCAGATGCAATTGCCGCCGCTCCGCAGGGCACTGAAAAAGGCCAGATTGATCCAAATGCGGCCGCAGGTGTCTATGGGATTCCAGGTGCCCCATCTCCTGGTCTTGTTCTCTGTTTTTTATGGGCCATCTGGGTCGGCTGGATTTTTTCAACCGTCGGTGCTTTTGGTGGAATCATGGCTGGTGTCGGCCATATTACCATTTACGGACTGGGGGCTTATGCAAAAACGTTTAAAGATACCGCGCCAACGCTCAACAAACTGATTACAGACAGCATCCGTGTTTCAAACCAGTGGCTGGTCGGCCTCTCCGCACTGGTGTCCAGTGTCAATTACGGAAAGCAGAAACGGCTGGTTCC
>CAZLNA010000543.1:0-1679 GCA_964560485.1 uncultured Desulfobacula sp.
GAGATGCACCTGGCCGACATCACCCTGGATCTGGGGTCCGGATCCCGAAACGTTATCCTGGGCAGGACCCTTGCCGGCAAGACCAGCCTGCTGCGGATAATGGCCGGCCTGGACCGCCCCACCTCGGGCCGGGTCCTGGCGGAGGGCCAGGACGTCACCGGCCTGTCGGTGCGGAAACGAAGCGTGGCCATGGTCTATCAGCAGTTTATCAACTACCCCTCTTTCACCATTTACGATAATATTGCATCTGCGCTTCGCCTTTCCGGAATGGAAAAGAAGAAAATTGATAAAAAAGTCCGGGAGGTCGCTGAAATACTTCACCTCGAAACCATGCTCGACCGGATTCCAACCGAACTTTCAGGCGGGCAGCAGCAGCGCTGTGCCATCGCCAGGGCGCTGGTCAAAGACTCTACCCTGCTGTTGCTGGACGAACCCCTGGTGAATCTGGATTATAAACTGCGGGAGGAACTTCAGGTCGAACTGCAGGATATTTTTGCCCAACGGGATGCCATTGTCGTCTACACCACCACCGAGCCCGGAGAAGCACTCAAGCTGGGGGGGCACATCACCGTGCTTGACGAAGGACGGGTCATTCAAACCGGCGTCACATCCCAGGTCTATCATAAACCCGCATCCGTCAAAGTGGCTGAGGTTTTTTCAGATCCGCCCATTAATCTTCTCGACGCTGATGTGAACGATGGGGTGCTCAATCTGGGCGATAAGGTCCAGACGCCATTGAAACACCATTTAAAAAAGCTGCCTTCGGGGAAATACAAGGTCGGTATCCGCTCCAATCATCTCTTTTTGAATCCCCAGAACGGCAGCGATGTCGAGTTGGCCTCGAAGGTCGAGCTGTCTGAAATCAACGGTTCGGAAACATTTATCCATGTTGAATATGAAGATAACAACATGGTGGTCCAGGAAGTCGGTGTACACAAGCAGAAAATAGATTCACAAATAAAGGTTTATCTGGATCCGGCAAACCTCTTTGTTTTCAGTGAAGGAGGCGAACTGATTCTGTCCCCGGACAGACGGATATTTGAGTAGCAAACCTGACATGCCAAAATTTATTAGGGAGAGGTAAATGGCAAAAATAACATTAGACAAGGTCGCACACAGCTATATTGCGAACCCGCAGGATGAAACCGATTATGCGCTCAGGATGATCGATAATATCTGGGACGACGGTGGTGCATATGCGCTTTTAGGCCCATCAGGCTGCGGTAAAACGACGCTGCTCAATATTATTTCAGGGTTGCTGGTACCCAGCAAAGGCCGGGTTCTCTTCGATGGGACGGATGTCACCGACCTGCCGCCGGAAAAACGAAATATTGCACAGGTCTTCCAGTTTCCGGTTCTCTACGATACCATGACGGTGTATGAGAATCTGGCATTTCCGCTGAAGAACAGGGGATTCAGCAAAGAAGATACCAAAAAACGGGTTCTTGAAGTGGCTGATATCCTGGATCTGAATGACAGCCTGAACAAAAAGGCCGCCCGGATGAGCGCCGATGCCAAACAGAAGATTTCATTAGGCAGAGGGCTGGTCAGAAGCGATGTGGCGGCCATCCTGTTTGACGAACCGTTAACGGTGATTGATCCGCATCTGAAATGGCAGCTTCGCTGCAAACTCAAAGAGGTTCACGAACAGCTCCGGCTGACCCTGCTCTATGTGACGC
>CAZLNA010000544.1:0-1676 GCA_964560485.1 uncultured Desulfobacula sp.
GGCCCAGTTTCATCAGCTCGGACGGCTGGATTCTGATAGGACCGAGAATCAGCCACCGCCTGGAACCGCCGCCCATATGCCCGAACAAAAGCACGCTCACCAGCAGGCCGACACAGAGAAAATAAAAAAAGAGATTCAGTTTATCCAGCTCCCTGAAGTCGATGACCAGGGTGACAAGCATCACCACAAACCCAATCCCCATCCAGATCACCTGTTTTTTAAACAGAACGTGAACCGTGCCAGGATCATGCCCGGCAGTGAGTGCACTGTAAAGGACAACCAGGCCGACCATGCCGATCAAAAAGACAATGATTAAGAATCCCCAGTCAAAATTTTCGATTAGCCGCCGGTCAAACATATCCTAATTCTCATTTTCATTAGGGGTTGAAATTGACTGCATATAATGACGCACGAGTTCACCCGCAACAGGCGCAGCCGCACTCGAACCGTGTTCACCATGCTCAATGATCACTGAAATGGCAATAACCGGATTCTCAGCAGGCGCATAACATATGAACCAGGCATGGTCTCTGAGATGATAATCAAGATTTTCAGTGTCAATCTGCTCTCCTTTTTTAATACTGAAAACCTGGGCTGTGCCGGTTTTTCCTGCAATCTGGACATCTTTCAGCCTGATTCTTCTGGCAGTTCCGCGTTCGCCATGTACGACGTTCAGCAACCCTTTTCTGACAGTGGCCAGTGTTTCCTTGCTGGCTGGCAGACCGCCAATGATTTCAGGCTCTATCCGTTTGATGACTTGCGCATCTTCATTTTCAATGGAGGTGACCACTCTGGGTCTGTAAAGAGTCCCGCCATTGCCGACAGCTGAAGCAAGAACAGCCATCTGAAGAGGCGTTACCAGATTATATCCCTGTCCGATGGCAATGGAAAGGGTTTCTCCGCCCTGCCAGGTTTCTTTGAACCGTTTTTTCTTCCACGCTGCTGTGGGTACGAGCCCCTTTCGTTCATTGGCAAGCGCGATCCCTGTCTTTTTTCCCAAGCCGCAGCCAAGGGCATACTGGGCAAGCACATCCACACCGACCTTGTCACCGGTTTGATAATAAAAAACGTCACAGGACTGTGCCAGCGCTTCAATGACATCCACTTCACCATGCCCCTGTTTGTGCCAGCACCGGTAAACCCGGTTCCCGTATTTCATGAAGCCGGGGCAGAAGGCTGTGGAATGAAGATCAATCAGTTTCTCTTCAAGCCCTGCAATGGAAGTGATGATTTTATAGGTTGAAGCAGGCGGATATTCGGCCTGGATGGCCTTATTTGTCATGGGTTTTCCCGGATGAGCCAGCAAAGCCCGCCACTTTTTGCTGCTGATACCGCCGATAAAATCGTTCTGGTCAAAACTCGGGTTGCTGGCCATCACCAGGACATCTCCATTGTTGGGATCCAGTGCTACGACAGCACCGTCTTTTCCTATGAGTAGTTTTTCAGCCAGCATCTGAAGCTCAAGGTCTAGTGTGAGATTCAGATCAAGCCCGGCAATGGGTTCTACTGTTTTAAGCACCTGGATGGTCCTGCCGGAGGCGTCCACTTCAACCTGCCGCCCTCCCCGCCTGCCCTGCAGATACTTTTCAAAGCTCTTCTCAATGCCATACCGGCCGATGGCATCCCCGGACCGGACATTTGGATATCTACCGCTTTTAAGCTCCTCAGCGTTGATC
>CAZLNA010000545.1:0-1669 GCA_964560485.1 uncultured Desulfobacula sp.
GGAAATCGCTTACCATTGATGCAGTGCTTGACCTGAATGACATCACCTATGACCTTGCCAAACAGATTGACAGAATGCGCCCCTTTGGCACGTCCAATCCCGAACCGATCTTCATGTGCCGGGATATCCAGGTGGTCTCCTCCTTCCTGATGGGCAGCAGTCATCGCAAAATGATACTCCAGAAGGCCTCAGGCCTTAACTCACATGTGGTTCAAGCCTTTCATTTCAATATTGCCGACACAGACAACCTGCCTGATTACTATGATCAGATTCTTTTCCGACTTAAAATAAATAAATTCAAAAATGCTGCCGCCCAGATGGTCATTGAAGAGGCCTGAACCTGTTTTGATGACAGCCCGACTTGATTTTTACCTTGAAAAAATACTTGTATTTATAGTATAAAAGAGGATTGGAGTTACGATACATACAAGCTAAGGATAATTAGATGGCCAAAATATTTTATACCGGGAACCGCGAGGCAAAACTTCTTTCCAAAATAGAATCTTCAAAAGAGCGGGAAAGAATCAGAACCATCAGCACTATCCGGGACAACCTGGACATGTTCAGCAATAAAGTCTCCATGAAACTGATTGAAAAGGGACTGATTGAAACCGTTTCCAAAGCCAGCGTTGAAAACCAGATTGCACGGTGCCTGGATAACCTTTGCAAGGCTGAAGACTTTGATATTGATTACAAGGTCGCACCCTTCAGGACCCTGGTGTCCAATCCCAATATTGCCAGTCTTTACCTGACCGCTTTTGTCGTTGAAACCCTGATTGATCACAAGGATGTGATTGATATCTATGGCAGCGACGAAGACATCTATTTTGCTATCCAGAAAGAATTGACCGCACTGGTCTCCCATCATTGATCACCCTGATATAAAGACTGCTCCAAACCAAAACCGGTTGTCGAAAAAAACATTGGCCGACCTGCTGGTTCGCCTCACGCACCAGGTTTTATGAACCGGTTTTTCCCCATGCCGTGCAAATACAGGCACAGGCTGGGCACGGCCTGTGTTCCAGGCGGCGGCCGGAGTGCACACGACCTGAACATAACAACTTGATTTAATAGCGCAATTTAAAACAAACGGAACTATTGATGAACATGCGGCTGCTTGCCGTGCTTGTGCATATGCTCATGTTTGTGGATGTGGATGTCGTCGTCTGTCAGGATCCTGCCGTTTTCCATTGAAAAAATCCGGTCGGTCACACTGTGAACAAAGTCAAATTCATGTGAAATGACAAAGTAAGGGATCTCAATATGGGTTAATATGTGAATCAGTTTTTTCTGTACATGGGTATCAAGCCCGGCTGTGGGCTCGTCCAGCAACAGCATTTCCGGGGACATGGCAAGAACGGCTGCCAGTGCAACCAGCCGCTTCTGCCCGCCTGAAAGCTGGTGGGTGATTTTATCTTCGAATTCAAGAATGCCAAGGCTGTCAAGCGTATTCCTGGCGGTGTCCATGGCTGCTGCCCTTGACTGCCCCAGATTGAGCGGGCCAAAAGCCACATCATCGAGCACAGTGGGACAGAAAAGCTGGTCGTCTGAGTCCTGGAAAAGCAGACCGATCCTTGAACGGATCGGAACAAAATCTTTTTGTGTTTCCATGGGAGTACCGAATATCCTGACGGTTCCGCTATCCGGATGGCAGAGGCCCATAATGGTG
>CAZLNA010000546.1:0-1657 GCA_964560485.1 uncultured Desulfobacula sp.
ACCTACGCCTATGATGCGGCTATGTCTTTGCTCAAAGCGATCAAAGCAGCCAACTCAACAGATCCGAAAAAAGTAAAAGCCGAACTGCTGAAGCTGAACTACCCGGGTGCTTCAAAACACGTCAAATTTGAAAAGAACGGCGACTCTGGTTCTTCTTACATTGCGTTTAAAATTACCAATGGCGAATATGTACCTTACTGGTCACCCAGAGATGGCTTGTTAAAATAAGCATTCAAACAAGGGGCTGCAGGATTAATCTTCCTGCAGCCCTGCCACTATTAAGAGTTAAAAGGTAGAGAATGGATTATTTTATACAACAGCTCATTAACGGGATTACCCTGGGCGGCATTTATGCCCTGATTGCCCTGGGATACACCATGGTTTACGGGGTTCTCCAGCTGATTAACTTTGCCCATGGCGAGTTTTTCGCCGCAGGCGGTTATGTCGGGGTCATCCTGCTCAGTTATTTTGCAGGGCTGGGATTGATGGAAACCCACCCCTGGATTTGTCTGGGCCTTTCTTTTTTGTTAACCATGGGATATTGCGCATTTCTAGCCATGGGTGTCGAAAAGGTGGCCTACCTGCCGTTGAGAAAAAAATCACGACTGGCAGCACTCTTATCCGCCCTGGGGATGTCGATCTTTTTATCCAATGCCCTGATGCTGACCCAGGGGGTGTTTGACAAACCCTATCCCGGCGAGCTGTTTTCCGGCGGATGGGAGTTTGGGCTCATCAGTATCTCTTATCTGCAGGTCATGATCGTGACCATGACCATTGTCCTCCTGGTTGGCTTGAATATCCTTGTTTTCAAGACCAAGATGGGCATGGCCATGCGGGCCACGGCCCAGGATAAGACCATGTCAGCCCTGGTGGCCATCGGCAGCAACCGCATTATTTCATTGACCTTTGCCATTGGCGCCGGCCTGGCCGCTGCTGCCGGTATCATGGTCGGGCTCTATTACGGTTCTGTCCGGTATGACATGGGCTTTATTCCCGGCATAAAGGCATTTTCCGCAGCCGTACTTGGCGGTATCGGTAATATTACCGGCGCCATGCTCGGCGGCCTGATCATCGGGATGGTGGAAATTTTTGGTGCCGGTTATATATCAGGTCAGTACAAAGATGTATTTGCCTTTATTATTCTGATCGGTGTCCTCTATTTTAAACCAACAGGAATTATGGGTGTGAATGTCGATGATACAAGAGTTTAAAAAGGTTTGGAAAACCTATGCAATCGGTATGATTTGGGTGCTGGGTCTTTTATGGCCTTTGCTGGGTATTCATCCTGACGGAACACTTTCAATTGAGAAGACACTGACTGTCTGGGCCTATATCCTGGCCGGATCGTTTGTCTGTCTGATTGTCTGGGTAATGAATAAAAGCGGAAGCCTGTCAGTGGTAACCAATCCCATCGGATCAGCATGGTCAGGTGGAAAAAACGCTGCAACGACTCTGCCGACATGGGTATGGCTTTTGGTCGCATTTATCCTTGCAGTAATATTTCCTCTGGTTACAGGCCGTTATCACCAGGATGTGGCAATTAACGTATTGATTTATATCTGCCTCGGGCTGGGGCTGAATATCGTAATCGGCCTGGCAGGAATGCTTGATCTTGGATATATCGCATTCTACGGAGTCGGTGCATATACATGCGCAC
>CAZLNA010000547.1:0-1655 GCA_964560485.1 uncultured Desulfobacula sp.
GGATACACCAAGGATGGCCGGACAGACCTGTCTGCTTTAGATGATATGGATAATATCGCCGGTCTCCTGATCCAGTCCCCTAATTTTTTCGGTGTAATAGAAGATCTGGCTGGCTTTAAACAAAAAGCCGAATCCCAAAAAGCCATGTTTGTTGTTTCGTTTACTGAGGCGCTGACCTATGGCCTGCTGAAACCGCCGGGGTCTTATGGTGCGGATATCGTTGCCGGTGAGGGGCAGAGCCTTGGTATTCCCAAATCATTCGGTGGCCCTGGACTTGGACTTTTGGCATCAAATGAAAAACTGATGCGCAGCCTGCCTGGTCGGTTGGTCGGCCGCGCCAAAGACATGAACGGTGAAGACGGTTTTGTTTTAACCCTGGCCACCAGAGAACAGCATATCAGAAGGGAAAAAGCCTCTTCAAACATATGTTCCAATAACGGGCTGATGGCACTTACTGCGGCTGTTTATCTTTCAACGGTCGGTAAAACAGGGATACGGCAGATCTCTCAGATAAATCATGACAATGCAGTCTATCTAAAGTCCATACTGATGGAAAATGGTTTTAAGGAGGTATTTACAGCGCCGTTCTTTAATGAATTTGTGCTTAAGGCCCCGGAATCTTTTAAAAAGAAGCGAGGTCAGATGATTGAGGCACAATGCCTGTTTGCCGGTATGGATTTGTCCGATTTTTACCCTCAGTTAAAAAATCATTACCTTTTTTGCGCCACAGAAACAGCGTTAAAGGAAGATATGGACCGTCTGGCCAGGGAGGTATCATCATGAGCCGCACACCCGGAACCAAAGGATTGAAATTCAATGAACCGCTGATCTGGGAGAAAAGCCGTCCTGGCAGATGTGCAGTTTCCCTGCCCTCTTCACAGGTCGCACAGTCACAACTTGATCCCGACCTTGTCCAATCTGACCCGGATTTACCGGAATTGTCAGAGCTGGATGTGGTCCGCCATTACATCCGCCTGTCACAATGGAATTTCAGCATTGATTCTGGCATGTATCCGCTGGGCTCATGTACCATGAAATATAACCCGAAAACCAATGAAGTTCAGGCAGGCCTGCAGGGTTTTTCAGCAGCACATCCCCTGGCTGGAGAGCCATTTTCCCAGGGAGCATTGAAACTTATTTTCAACCTTGAGCAGTATCTTGCGGCCATCACCGGTTTTGATGCGGTTACGCTTCAGCCGGCAGCAGGCGCACACGGAGAATTGACCGGCATGCTCATGATCCATAAATATCATGAAAAGCAAGGCAGGCAGCGGTCAAAAATCATTATTCCGGATACCGCTCATGGAACCAATCCGGCCAGTGCAACACTCTGTGGATATGCGTCTGTTAATGTCAAATCCGGCCCTGAAGGCATTCTTGAGCCGGATGCCATTGCCAGGGTGATGGATGAAGATACAGCCGGGATCATGATCACAAACCCCAATACACTGGGGCTGTTTGAAAATCATATCAAGGAAATTGCAGACATTGTTCATGAAAAAGGCGGACTGATTTACGGAGACGGGGCCAATATGAATGCCATCATGGGGATTGTCAAACCTGGTGACATTGGGATTGATGTGCTTCACCTCAATCTGCATAAAACCTTTTCAACCCCTCATGGCGGTGGCGGACCCGGATCAGGCCCGGTCGCC
>CAZLNA010000548.1:0-748 GCA_964560485.1 uncultured Desulfobacula sp.
AGCGATTCTGTGTTTATGGACTTGTTCACCAGCCGGTAGTTGATCAGCGTCATTGCCGCAAGAGGCAGCAGGGCGGTGAGCATCAGGAAAAACACCACGCGTCCCCAGATTTTCCGGTAATCCTTGAATGTATAGTAAGGATTCAGGTGTTCCTGGTCTGATCTGTGGAAGTATGGAAAAAACGATCTCAGATTCATTTTAAACCTGTTCATTATCCGGGCTGTTCGTATCCTGCCCCATGATGGCAACCATCTGGTCAATATCCAGGGGTTTGTTCATAAAAGAATGGGCGCCAAGCATCATGCATGTCTTTTTGTCCTTCTCCGTTCCGTGCCCGGTAAGAATAATCACCCGGGTGTCAGGTGCAGTTGTTTTAATTTGCGACAGCACTTCGGATCCGTAAATGTCGGGCAGGCGCAGGTCCAGAATCATCCATGCAAATGAATGATTCTCTACCAGGTTGATGGCGGTATTTCCGTCATTGCACACTTTACAGGAAAAACCGCGCAGTTCGAACCGGCTGGCCAGCATATCTGCATATCGTTTTTCATCATCAACAATTAATATGTCAAAGCGTTCCATATCTTAACCTTGCTGGGGGTCGCTGATTAATATTTTGTAACTTTTGAAACATATTAATCCCAATAGTTTAATTTGTAAACATTAATTTTTAAAATTTTAAAAAATGAAACAATTATCTTTGTGGTTGTCAATATTGTGAAATGCAGCCAGGGGCAGGATACAAAGA
>CAZLNA010000548.1:758-1655 GCA_964560485.1 uncultured Desulfobacula sp.
CGAATGGTCGGTTTCAAGTGGGAAATGCAGTGCCCGGCTGCTGCTTCGGCAGCCGCCGGAACGGTCATGATTTGTCGGAAATCAGTTTCAATTTTCTCCACAGGGCTGCCCGGCTGATCCCTAAAAGTTCGGCTGCCTTGCTCTTGTTTCCTTTAGTTATTTTTACTGCTTTGAGAATATGGGCCTGCTCCATTTCCTGGATGGTCAGGAACCGGGCCGGGTCATTGGATGTGGTTTTGGCCGGCTTCCGGCTCAGTCTTTTCGGCAGGTGTTTTCCGGTGATAATGTCTGTGTCAGACAACAGGACGGCTCTTTCGATGATGTGTCTCAACTCCCTGATATTTCCCGGGAAAGAATAGGCTTCCAGGACAGGGAATACATCCTCTGAAATCGTTTTTATCCGTTTTTCAAAATCCTCATTCAGCTGATCCAGGAAATACCGGCAGAGCATGGGCAGGTCATCGAGGCGATGCCGCAAGGGGGGGATTTCAATGGCAATTGCCCGGATCCGGCTGTACAGTTCGTTCTGGAATTTTCCTTCGCTGATTTTTTCTTTCAGGTTCTGGTGGGCAACAACGATGAACCGGATGTCCATCAGTGAATCAGGGCTGTCAGTTTTTCCATCCAGCAGCTGCAGCATTTCCACCTGGGTTTCCCTGGGCATGTTTTCAATGTGGTCCAGCAGGATGGTGCCGGCAAAAGCGGGCCGGTTCTTCGTCCCGCCGTCCTTTTTCAGCGGATCGTTTCCGGATGCGTCGTCACTGGAGGCAACCAGTTCGGCAAACCTGAAATCCCTGCTGAAGCAGCCGCAGTCAAATGCCAGGAATCTCTGGTTTCTGCGTCGGCTGAGGGCATGGATGGTTCTGGCGACCAGCTCTTTGCCGGTTCCGATCTCAC
>CAZLNA010000549.1:0-1642 GCA_964560485.1 uncultured Desulfobacula sp.
GGTTAGGCGTTCCAGATCCAGGCGGAATTTTTGGAACCACCCTTGGGCTGACTGAAAAATACGGTACCAAAAGGGCTTTTGACATGCCTATTTCAGAAAACGGCCTGACCGGCATTGCTGTTGGATCTGCCCTGACCGGTATGCGGCCGGTACTGACCCACCAGCGGATTGATTTTGCGCTGTATTCCCTGGACCAGATCATCAACCAGGCTGCGAAATGGCATTATATGTTTGCGGGCAAGGCCAGCGTCCCCATGGTCATCCGTATGATTGTCGGCCGCGGCTGGGGACAGGGGCCACAGCATTCACAGAGCCTTCAGGCTCTTTTTGCACACATTCCCGGATTAAAAGTGGTCATGCCGTTCTCTCCCTATGATGCCAAAGGCCTCTTGATTGCAAGCATTGAGGATGACAACCCGGTCATTTTTATAGAGCACCGCTGGTTGCAGAACATTAAGGGAAATGTTCCGGCTGAGATGTACAGGGTAGACCTGGGCAAGGCAAAGGTCATCACACAGGGAGATGACGTCACCATCATATCCCACTCTCACATGACGTACGAAGCAATGAAGACAGCCAGCAGATTGAAAGAGATCGGGATCTCAGTCGAAGTGGTCGATATCCGGACGCTGAGGCCGCTGGATGAAAAAACCCTCCTTGGGTCTGTTCATAAAACCGGCCGGGTGATCATTGCAGACACTGGCTGGGCCTTCTGCGGGTTTTCAGCAGAAGTGACTGCTCTGGTGGCGGAAAAGGGGTTTGACAGGCTCAAAAAACCCCCTGTGCGGATTACTCTTCCGGACTGCCCGGTTCCCACTTCCCAGGGACTGACCAAAGATTTCTATCCAGGTGCCCGGCAGATGGCCAAAGCGGCAGCAGGGCTGATGGAAACAAGCATTGACGAAAGTTTTTTACGCGGATTTGACAGTGACCTGCCGCATGATGTGCCTGATCTGCAGTTCAAGGGACCTTTTTAGCGGTTTTATTCATATAAAATCAGGGTGACGGATATTATGGGTGGAATTATACTGGACGGACATAAACTCAACTGGCATCAGGACCGGCTGAATGCCTGGCTGAATGGTGAGCGGATTGCCCCGATCACCATAGACTGCGCCCTGACACGAAAGTGTTCGTATCGCTGCGTTTACTGTTACGGGCAATTGCAGGCCAATGATGAAAAACGGCTGACGAAGGACATCATTTTCCGGTTTCTGGATGATGCCGCTGACATCGGTGTAAAGGCGATCAGTTTTGTCAGTGACGGAGAGAGCACCTGCAGTCCGCATTTTAAGGATGCGGTCCTGAGAGGGAAGGCGAACGGCCTGGATATGGCTGTGGGCACTAACGGCTATCTGCTGAAGGATGAAGATCTTGAGGAGATCCTTGGGGCGTTAACCTACCTGAGGTTTAATATTTCAGCCGGAGAACCTGAAAAATATGCATATATCCACGGCTGCACCACCAAGTGCTATGACAAAGTGGTCCGCACCATTGAAAAATGCGTGCAGATCAAAAAAGAGAAAAAACTGCCCGTGACCATCGGGCTGCAGATGGTGCTCATTGACCAGGTTCAGGATCAGATCCTGCCGCTGACCATTCTGGGAAAAACCCTCGGGGTCGATTACCTGGTGATCAAACA
>CAZLNA010000550.1:0-1631 GCA_964560485.1 uncultured Desulfobacula sp.
AATAAAAACGCCACAACCATTAATCGGTTTTGTCCTGAAATTCCTTGATGATGAACTTTTCAGGAAAATGCGGTTTGGACACATAGGGTTCAAGGTTTTCCAGGAAGGTTTTCACCAGACTATTAAAGACGGCGTCCTTGTCCTTGTCCTTGATAAAATTGCGCTCCACCTCATATTCCCAGGCAGTCTGTTCTCCTAACACCGCAATAATCTTTTCGACAGAAACCCCGTCCGGCAGGGGCAAAGAAAAGAGGTCCGGGGTAATTGAAATCTCCAGGCGGGCGGCCATTTTAACCAGAAAGGCATCCTTGCCGATCATTCTGGACCGGTCAAGGATCTGGAGGGTATGCTTGTTTTCAAGTTCAATGGTTTTGTATACTTCTTCGGGCATAATATCTTTAATTATTCTTTTGGGTTATTCGTTTCTAAGGCTTTTTTAAAAGAGTTCCAATTGAGTCTCTTCCCGCTTGGGGGCCGCCTTTTTCTCCTGCTTTTCCAGCTGGGTCAGCTGTTTTTCAATATCATCAATAAAAATGGACCGTTGTCTCTTTTTATTGATGCCATATATGCGTCTTTTTTTGGCATAAGTCAAACAAAGAATATCCATGGCCCGGGTCATGGCCACATAAAAGAGCCGCCGCTCTTCTTCAGGGTCGTCAATGGTCTCGCCGTCGCGGGCAAACGGAATCATGCCCTGCTCGCATCCGGTCACAAAAACCACCGGGAATTCAAGCCCCTTGGCTGCATGCAGGGTCATCAGGCTCACCTTTTCCGCATCTGCTGCCACCACGTCGGCATCCTGGTTCAGGGCGAGGCGGTCGAGAAAGACGGTCAGGCTTTCGCAGCCGTCTGCCATGGCCGCAAGGGTGGCAAATGCCTGTTCAGACGCAAGGCTTTCTTTAACCAGAGGCTTTAAACCGGCTTTTTTACAAAGGGTTTTCAGTGCCGGACCCGCACCAGCGTCCTGCACCCCAGACAGACTGGATGGCTCAAACCTTTTCCGGATCTCATCTGCTTTTTTCTTCAGTGTGCCGGCCACCTGCTCATAATCGTTGTCAGATGCCCTTTTCACAGCGATCCGGCAGAGACTGGCCACCGCCTTGACAATGGGCAAATCATACCACGCTTTGGAATCTGCCGTCTGGAACGGAATGCCGTGGGCCTCAAATGCCTGGATAAAAGCGTCTGCCTGACGCCGGGTCCGGTAAAGCACGGCAAAATCAGCAAAAGAATATTCCTTTTCCATGTCCTGGCCGGCCCTGCCGGCATCCATGGATAAAAAAGAGGTCCCGCCCATGAGGGCTTCGATCATTTTTCCGATGGCAACAGCCTCTGCCGCCTCAGTGGCGGTTTCTTTGATGATCAGCTTCTGTGCGGTCTGTTCATCTGAAAAAATCCGGACACTGTCATGGTTTTCCGCTGCTTTTGAGATCATCTGAAAAGATGCATCGAGAATGGTCTGGGCAGACCGGTAATTGCGGGTCAGGGTGATGAACTCACAGCCGGGGAAATCATCTGAAAAGGCCTTGAAATATTTCAGATCCGAGCCCCGGAACCCGTATATGGACTGGTCCGGGTCACCGATGACCATGATCCTTGCCTTTCCGGCCAGCAGACGGGTCAGTTCATAC
>CAZLNA010000551.1:0-1617 GCA_964560485.1 uncultured Desulfobacula sp.
ATATACGATGCTGTGGCAATACTGAGCACGGCTGCATCAGCGGCCCCTGAAGCGACCTCCAAAAGGCATGCTTTTCGGTTTTTCAGGGGAACAATATCCAGAAAACCGTAGTTCTTTTCAAGATGATCATGAACGATGTCTCTTTCGACAACGACAACTGTCATACCCAGCATTTCAGAAAGGGTCAGCTCATCCCGAATATTTCGCCGGGTAATAATTACATTCGGGATGGAAATATAGGGCCGGGTAAACAGGGCAAACTCTTTTCTTTCATGACTTTCCATGATGTCGCAAATGACATCGATCCGGTTTTTTTTAAATTCATTCAGCACCGCGACCCAGTCATTGTTGGTATAGCGCCTGAACCTGAATCCCAGTTTTTTTTCAACCAGGCGGTAATAATCAATGACAATCCCATCGGGCTCCCCATTTTCGTTTGTAAAAAGAACAGGTGGCCAGACGTCGGAGTGATTGACCGTCAGGCTGTTCCTGCGGGCATTCAGCCAGGTCCTCTCTTCCGGTGTCAGCGGGTCATCAGCCCCGTAACTCAGACCTGACAAAAGCAGGACGAAACTTAAGCTGATAATTATACGCCACTTATTTTTCAACCGGTAAATTGTGACCATAATTGCTTCCCTGAAGTGAAAGGGCGATCTTGGAAATCATTGCAAAAACCGTTTTACTTTCACGCTGGTTGTTTGGAATTTAAAATATGGCTGCAGCATTCCGTTCGGATCAATATAGCTTAAAACCCGAAAAAAGGGCAAAAGAAAATCAGAGCGGCGGCACGGGTTTGAAAAAAAGAGCCGGCAGGGGCAGTGCACCTGCCCCCCTGCCGGTTCAGTCAACCGTTTCAGCGGAGTTTAAAAATCCTTAAAATCCTCATCATCCAACCCGATCACCTGGTCCGGGCGGATTTCGTTCTGATTTCGCACCTGCAGGGCATTGCCGCCTGCGTGGGAAAGGCTTGTTTTCCGGGCAGCCGGCGCCGACGATGCAAATTCACCGGCTGGACGTTTCCGTTTTTTACCGCCGGAAACCAGGGAAACCAGATCGCCGACAAACTGCCTGAGCTGCTCGGCCTGGGCACTCATTTCCTCTGACGCGGCCGCCGATTCCTCGGCATTGGCCGCATTCTGCTGGACTACTTTATCCATCTCCACGACAGCCATGTTGATCTGCTCGATCCCTTTAGACTGCTCGCCGGAGGCGGCTGAAATTTCAGTGATCAGACCCCCGACCTGTGAAGCGCTTTTTTCAACCTTGTCAAATGCACTGCTGGTGGCCGTTACCAGTTGAGCCCCGGAATCCACCTTCTCAACCGTATTTTCGATCATTTCAGCCGTATTCTTTGCCGCATCTGCAGCCCGCATGGCCAGGTTCCTCACCTCATCGGCAACCACAGCGAATCCGGCCCCGGCCTCACCCGCCCTGGCCGCTTCAACAGCTGCATTCAGGGCCAGCAGGTTGGTCTGGAATGCAATTTCATCTATGGTTTTGATGATATTCGACGTTTCCTGGCTCGCTTTTGAAATGTCATCCATGGACCGGGTCAGTTCCTGCATGGACGTATTGGCCTCACCGACCACCTGGTTGGCGTCCTGCATCAGCCCGTCT
>CAZLNA010000552.1:0-1613 GCA_964560485.1 uncultured Desulfobacula sp.
GGCCAGAGAGGATATGCTGGACTGCCTGCAGATGGTGCATTATCACCTAGGATCCCAGATTTCAAATATCCGGGAGATCCGTACGGCCGTCAATGAGGCCTGCCGGGTGTATGCCGGGTTGTACAAGGAGGGGGCCAACGTCAAGTACCTGGATCTTGGGGGGGGGCTGGCCGTTGACTATGACGGGTCTCAATCCAATTACCTGAGCAGTAAAAACTACTCACTGAACGAGTATTGTACCGATATTGTAGAGGCGGTGATGACCTCTTTGGATGAGGAGAGTATCCCCCATCCCACCATTATCACCGAGTCGGGCCGGTCACTGGTGGCCTACTACTCCATGCTGCTGTTTAATGTCCTGGATGTCACCCGGTTCAGGGCCGGGGACCTTCCCGAAACCCTGCCCGAAAATTGCCATCCCCAGATTCAATATATGTTTGAGGCGCTAAATTCTTTGAGTATCAGGAACCTTCAGGAGTGTTTCAACGATATCCTGTACTACCGGGATGAGCTGCGCAACCTGTTTAATCACGGGAAAATCAGTCTGCGGGAGCGCGCCCTGTCCGAAAAGCTGTTCTGGGCCGCCATGGACGAGATTGCCAGAAAATCAAAAGACCTCAAACAGGTGGCGCCGGAACTGGAGGATATTGAGCGGGCGCTGGCAGATATCTATTACTGTAACTTCAGTGTATTTCAGTCCCTGCCCGATGCCTGGGCCATTGAACAGCTTTTTCCGGTCATGCCCATCCACCGCTTGGATGAAGAACCGGTGCGCAAGGGGATCCTGGCAGATATCACCTGTGACTGCGACGGCAAAATCGACCGGTTTATCGATTCCCACGGGTTTAACCGCTATATGCCCCTGCATGAACTCAAGGAATCGGAAGAATACTATCTGGGTACTTTTTTGGTGGGGGCCTACCAGGAAACCCTGGGGGATCTTCATAACCTGATGGGAGATACCCATGTGGTGACCGTAAAGATACTTGAAAACGGCGAGTATGAATTTGTGGACGAGCAGGAGGGGGATACTGTGGCCAATGTGCTTTCCTATGTCGCCTATGATCCCAAACAACTGTTCAACCGGTTCAGGGGGACGGCAGAAACCGCTGTCCGCCAGAAACGGATCACCCCACAGGAGCGTCGTGAGATCATGCAGGCGTTCGAGGCCGGATTGAGGGGATATACCTATTTTGAACGCTGATCCATTGAAACCATTTTTAAATTAAGGAGCGATATCATGTCCAAGGTATTGATTGTCGGGGCAGGTGGTGTCGGCAGTGTTGTGGCGCATAAGTGCGCACAGATTCCACAGGCATTTTCAGAAATTGTTCTGGCCAGCCGGACATTGGGCAAATGTGACGACATTGCCGCCTCAGTGAAAAAAAGATTTAACACGGACATTACTACGGTTGAACTGGATGCGGATAATGTGGCCCAAACCGTTGCCCTGATCAAAACACACCAGCCGGACCTGTTGATCAATGTGGCCCTGCCGTACCAGGACCTTCCGCTGATGGACGCCTGCCTGGAGACCGGTGTGGACTACCTGGACACGGCCAACTATGAACCGCCTGATGAAGCCAAATTTGAGTACAAATGGCAGTGGGCGT
>CAZLNA010000553.1:0-1610 GCA_964560485.1 uncultured Desulfobacula sp.
AAAACAAATTCCGGAGAATAAAGAAAATAGGTCTGGTAGCGCCGCTGGGCTTCGGGCTTGATCCGGCTGAGCTTCAGCCCGCCGGGAGAGGTCGGTGTGGTGTCGATGGCCAGCAGTCTTTCCCGGTTGGCCGGAAATGCCAGCCATATCCCGGGCGCAGCCGTCATGATGAAATCGTCTTTTTCATTATTATGCGTGGCGAACAGGTTGTCGGTATAAACACCCTGAAGCACCAGGAAGGGATGATACCGCCCGCCGCGGTCGCCGAATATGTCCGCACCGATGCCTTCTTCATCGACTTTTTTCGTTTTAGACTGCCCGGTGGGGATGTCTGCATTTCGGCTGGACTGGCCGATGGGTGGCGCCGGGTCCGCTGCAAATGCCGGCAAGGTGAACGCAATAAGTAAAATAGTAGAAATAATAAAGCCTGCGATCTTTTTATGGGATTTCATGTTTCACCTCATAATAGCATTGTTTAAATGCAGGTTTGAATTCTTAGATTATTATGAAATACATTGAAAAAAGTAAAACTATCGAAACTTATGGGCAATTTAGTATTTAGGATACTGTAATGTCAATAAAAAAAGCCCCGGCAGTCTGCTGCCAGGGCTTTTTAAATTTTGGTATTGGTCATCAGAAAAATAGCAAAACGTTACGCATCATTGCCTTCTGTTGGGCCGGTTGTTGGCCTTACCGGCGGCGTGGCCGTTGTTTCCTGGGTGGGAATTGACGGTGAGACCGGATTGGGCGGCGGCGGCGGAATAATTGATTCCAGACGGGCAACAGGCGTGTAAGGAAGGCCTAAACACTGAGCCTGGGTCACCTCGTCGGGCGGAAAAACCGGTTTGCCCCCAAAGGTGGCTTCCCGTGCTGCCTGGGCAATAATCTTTGTGCTTACCCCTTTTTCTGTCGCGCACATGCACATCTGGTTGAGATCAACCTCTCCGCCTGCACCAAATACATTTTTAATGACAGAGAACGGTTTGTATTTCAGATCGACGGCAATTTTCATGGCTTCGCAGGGCGGCGCCTCCATTTTAATGGCTTTTTTGATCGCTTTGGCCAGAACTCTTTCTTCGGCCTCTTCCCGGGTCAGGGTATACCCAAGTCCAGTGCCTTTAGGTGCCTGGTTTTCCAGTTTTCCTTCCTGGAGGGCCAGTACGAAGTCTTTTTCCCAGGGATTGTCCTGAGCAAAACCATTGGACCCTAAGAGAATCATCATGCTGATTACCAGTGTGATCTTAAGCAAGTCCTTCATTATTTTCTCCTCACCTCGCGGGTTAGTTTACTTTTCATAGGATAGTGTATAAGCAAAATGCATGCCACTTTATGTTTTCGTCAACCCGGCAGGTTGGCTTTGTGGTTGAAAGCGGATTTGTGAAATAAAAGTTATAATTTAAGAAGTAAAGTACATGGTTTTAGGCAGAATAATGCCTATTTTTTTTCAGCAGCAGTTTCCAGGGTCTGCAGCCGGTCAAGAATTTCCCTGGGGTTTTCGTTCTTTTTGCCGCCATAAGATTTAAATGCCAGGCCGGTCTGATACGCATAGCTGGCTTCCCTGTTTCTGGAGATCCACCGGACGTCCGCAAAAAGCTCCAAAGGGGATGCTT
>CAZLNA010000554.1:0-1608 GCA_964560485.1 uncultured Desulfobacula sp.
ATACAAACCTATTACATCCGTTACGACATCAAGACACAGAGAAATACCATGCATTCTGAAAATCTGCTCATGGTACCGGCAGAAAACGATTTCAGGGCGGCAAATTTTTCTCAACGCGTCATTACCGGTGCAATTTCTGCCGATCCCCAGGAGGATACGGCCGGCCTTGAGACACGCTTGAAAGAGGATGCCTTGAAAACCGCCTTAACCCGACATGGGCTCAAATCAGTGAAAACAAGGGATACAGATACCGTCGTGAGCTATGAAGGTGCGGTCATGACTCCGGTACGCATCGTGGAAAAAAGCTTTCTAAAAGAGAGGAACCAGTATCAATATAAAGTTCAAATGGACTTCAGCCCCATTGCATTCCCGGACACCTGGGAATCCAGGGGACTGACCCACAGCATCAAAAAAGCCTTCCACAACTTTATCGATTTATTCAGATAACCTTTTGAAATAAGGATCCCTGGCAATGAATAAAACTGAATTTAAAAAGCTGAAAGAGAAAATCAGCAGGCAGGACAAACTGGTATTTGACAGTATCAGGCAGCCGGAAAAAAACAAGCTGTTTGAATTTGCTGACCAGTATAAATCATTTTTAAACCAATCCAAGACAGAACGTGAAGCTGCACAGAACATCATCAAAACAGCAGAAGATCTTGGATACAAGGATATCGACACACTCGCCCGCAGCCGAAGAAAAACAACTAAAAAAGTCTATAAAACCTTTCAGGACCGCTGCATTGCACTGGCCCATCTGGGCAGACAACCGCTTTCGACAGGTGCGAACATCGTTGCCGCTCACATTGATTCCCCGCGGATTGACCTGAAACAGAATCCCTTGTATGAGGATCTGAACATGGGGCTGCTGAAAACACACTATTACGGCGGCATCCGGAAATATCACTGGCTTGCCCTGCCGCTGGCCCTTCACGGCACATTGATCACGACAGATTTAAAATCTATTGACATCTGCATCGGTGAATCACCGGATGATCCTGTTTTCACCATTACCGACCTTCTGCCCCACCTGGGCAAAGAGCAGGCAGGCAAAAAAATCCAGGATGTATTCCAGGGCGAAAAACTTAATCTGCTTGCCGGAAGCATCCCCCTGGGAAGCCCAAAAGAAAAGGAAAGAATAAAGCTCAATATCCTGAAGCTGCTCCATGATGCCTATGGCATCACTGAAACAGATTTCATCAGTGCCGAAATCCAGGCGGTCCCGGCTGAAAAAGCCAGGGATGTAGGGTTTGACCGCTCAATGATCGGATCATATGGCCAGGACGACCGGGTCTGTGCCTATACCAGCCTGAGAGCCTTGATGGATTCAAAGCCGCCTGCCAGGACAGCACTCGCCCTTTTTTTTGACAAAGAAGAAATCGGCAGTGAGGGAAACAGCGGTGCAAAGTCAAGCTTTCTGGAAGATTTCATGTCCGATCTTCTTCATATTTCCGGTCAGAGCACAGACAACCGGTCCCTGAGAAAAGCATTGATCAACTCTTCCTGCCTTTCAGCCGATGTCAACGCAGCCATGGACCCGGATTACAAAGAGGTCCATGAGCCCTTGAATGCCGCAAGGATAGGGTTTGGGATCTGCATGACCAAATT
>CAZLNA010000555.1:0-1607 GCA_964560485.1 uncultured Desulfobacula sp.
CCTTACGGGACTTATCGAACCGCATATGTATGCCGGCTTCAGCGGCGGCAGGAAATCGATCCTTCCGGGTATCGCAAGTTTTACCACAATGACCCACATGCACTCGTTCAGGATGATTGACCACCCGCATGTGACAAACTGCAGACTGGATGGCAATCCGTTTCACGAAGCCGGAGAAAAGGTTGCAAAAATAGCGGGAGTTGACTTTATTGCCAATGTCGTTATTAACAAGAACCGGCAGATGGTAGGCGTATTTGCCGGCCACCATACCGAGGCCCATCAGGCGGGATGCGCCCTGGTCAGGGAACTCAACTCAAAACCAGTAGAAAAAGAGGCGGACCTGGTGATCACGTCTGCGGGAGGATACCCCCTGGATGCAACCTTTTACCAGGTCAGCAAAGGACTGATCGCTGCCAGAAACATTGTGAAAAGAGGCGGTTCGATAATTGTCGCCTGCGAGTGCCGAGAGGGGCTGGGGTCGGAAGAATACTGCAACATGATCCTGGAAGGCAATTCGCCTGACACCTTTTTTGAAAAATACTCAGACCCGGGAAGGTTTATCATTGATCAGTGGTGCCTGCAGACAACCTACCAGACTCTGGATCATGCAGGCAAAATCTATGTTTACTCCCCTTTTCTTTCCAAAAAGGAGCTCGGCGTCATGGGAATGATAAAAATCGATGATATCCAGACTGCCGTGGACATGCTGCTTCCAAGTCATCCGAACGTCATTGCAGCTCCCGAAGGTCCATATGTGGTGGGCCTCCTGCAGCATGAAGAAAAGAGCAAAGAAAAAATGCAGGGGTAGTGCGCAAAACCGCTGAAAAGGCGAGCACCCTGACGGATAACAGGCATTTCTGAGTCACACAGGACAGATTAAGCCGATTGTCTATTCCGATTCTTTAGCAGATGCCCTGCCCTGATGAACCAGAGAGGTCCCGTCCTGCTTGATCAGCGTACTTTCATCACACATAAAATTGATCAGAAAAGTGATATGTTCCTGCATTGCCTGATAAGCCGCACCGGTATCTCTTCTCCTGATAGCGTCAGCTACCCGCTGATGCTGATCCAGAATGGTTTCAAGATTATCCGGATCAAGGTACAATTGGTTCAGACTCTCTTCAATTCCAAAATGAAGCAGGTCATACAGATTCTTCATCAGGAGGATCTGAATCTGATTTTTGGTTGCATAGGCAAGGGTCATGTGAAACCGTACATCTTCGAGTATGCCGAGTTCACCACGGGCTATGGACTCTCTCATCTCACGGACATGACGGTCAAGCGCATCGACATCTTCACTGGTCGAACGAAGCGCTGCAGTGGTCACAGCCTGGCATTCCAGGGCCATTCTCACCTCAAGCAGGTCCCTCAACGAGGCTTCATCCCAGTCAATCATATCCCGAAGCAGATTCTGCCCCCTGGCATCCTTGGGGTTACACACGAAAGTGCCCTGCCCCTGGCGGTTTTCCACCAGGCCGCGTTCAATCAGTTTTTTGATGGCCTGCCGTATGGTCGGTCGGCTTACAGCCATGATCTCTGTCAGTTCACGTTCGGATTTGAGTTGTTCTCCCGGTTTAAGATCGCCACGGAAGATCAGATCCCTGATC
>CAZLNA010000556.1:0-1603 GCA_964560485.1 uncultured Desulfobacula sp.
CACCTTTCCTATGACCGGCCTGGACCGGCCCGGCGCCTTGCCCAAAAAGCCCTGTCTTTGCTCGAAGACCATATTAACGTTCTGCCCGGCTGGGTGGATGCGCAGGTCATGATCAAAGCGTTGGAACGGCTGGATCCGGACCCGCCGCTGCTCGATCTGCCAGAGAAGCTTTCTGACAGGAGTCGGCATGATTAAAATACTTCTGGTTGGAATGGGCGGATTTGCCGGCTCTGTCTGCCGGTATATGATCGGTGAACTGAGTGCCAGGCTGATGAATGCGCCGATTTTTCCATACGGCACCCTGGCGGCCAATCTTCTGGGCTGCCTGGTGATCGGCCTTTTGGGCGGTGCTGCAGAAAACCGGCAGTGGCTGACCCCTGAAATCCGCGCACTGGTCATGGTGGGGTTTCTGGGCGGGTTCACCACCTTTTCCACTTTTGGCTATGATATTTTTAATTTAACCCGCAACGGCCAGGCCGCGCTGGCTGCGGCCAGCCTGATCCTTCACATGATCCTCGGCATCGGGGCGGTGTGGCTCGGCTTTTCCATGTCAAAAATGGTCTGAGCCTCAGGATGGAACACCAGGGAGATTACCCCAGAGGAAAAAAATGATTCAAACCATGAAATCACTCAAACGAGTCAGCTTTGAAGACTGTGACCCTTTTGCCCACCTGAACAATGCCAACTATCTGAACTATTTTTTAAATGCAAGAGAGACTCAGCTGAGAAAAAACAAGGTCCTCAACATTTTTGACCATGCCAAACAAACGGGAAAAAGCTGGGCTGTTGCCTCCCATGACATCCGCTATATCAAGCCTGCCCATCTTGGCGAGCAGGTTGAAATCTGGAGCCGGATGCTGACCTATGAATCCTTTGTCAACCTGGTTGAATTCATAATGATCTCCCCTGAGAAACGGCAGGTCAAGGCTGTGATGCACACCCGGTTTGCCTATTTCACCATAGACACTTCCAAACCCACGGCCCCGGAAGACCAGATCAGAACCCTGTTCAATCAGATCTGCCTCTTTCCGGGTGAAAAAATCAGTTCATTTTCCATCAAAGACCGGATGAAACACATTAAAAAAGAGATTCAGCTGCCCAACTGATCCAGGATACGCCTTATGAACCAGACAACACCGGATACCCACCATTTTTCAGTCCAGGTTTACTATGAAGACACCGACCATTCAGGTGTGGTCTACCATGCCAATTATCTGAAATTTTTTGAGCGGGCCAGAGAGGAAATCATCGGCGTAAAAACCCTTTCCGACATGTGGCACAACCAGGGCAAAGGGTTTGCGGTTTATAAGCTGAGCATGAATTACCAGGACGGTGCCATTTTCGGAGACACGCTCGATATCCGCACCACCCTGGAAAAAGACGGGGATTACAGAATCATTTTCTTTCATGAAGCGTGGCGGCCCGAGGCCTCCAAAGCGGCTGTCACCTGCCGCCTGGAACTGGTCTGCTTAGGCCCCAATAAAAAGCTGCTTCCTGTACCAGACCTTGACTGCCTGCTGCCGTAAAAAAAAATAAAAAAAAATGTAAGGTTTTCTCATCCTGGCCGACAAAGCTGTCGGGCAGGGGAAGTATTGTTGATTTT
>CAZLNA010000557.1:0-1598 GCA_964560485.1 uncultured Desulfobacula sp.
CATTGTTTTTCTGACAATGGGTGATCATGGCATGGGTGACCGTGTCCAGAACGGCTTCTGTACCTTCGGGCAGTTGGACAAGGGGATTGCGCAACGGTTTCCGGCGGAAAAAGGTAAAGGGCGGCAGGGCACCCTTCTGACTGAGCATGGGGTCGACCAGGATCGCATGAGATGCGGACTCAATCACACAGGTGGCATTCCGGATATGGTGAATTTTCATGCTGTGGTCCGTTTCCTTTTTCAGATGGGATGGTCTGGCGCAGCCGGTTTTCAGGCTTCTGTCTTCTGGATAATATCCTGGATAATGGCCGCCAGTTTTTCAGGGTCATGACGGACAATACTGGCCTGTTCATCGAGAACATCTGTCAGCAGGATGTCTCTGTCTTCCCAGAAAGCATGGGTCGTGTCAATCCATACAAAGTCTGATTTCTGTTCGTGATAGGCTGTCAGTACCGTTTCTGCCGGCTTTGTGCTGTTGCCGATCAGGCCATCCACCTTCCGTCCCAGGTGGTCTTCGAGCTGGATGACAAAATCTTTTCCAGCAAAATTCTGGGTTTCTCCGAACTTTGTCATGATATTGATAATATAGAATATTCTGGCGGAGGTACGCTGCAGTGCAGTTCTGACACCCGGCACGATAAGGTTTGGAATGATAGAGGTGAACAGATCTCCAGGACCGATGAAAATGTAATCTGCGGATTCAATGGCATCCAGAACCGGCGGATAGACAGAGATGTCTGCCTGGTGGTGCGGAACCAGAAAGACATCCTTGATTCGTTCCCGCTGGGTTCCGCGGGGCAGGTCGATGGCTTCTTCCCCAAAGATCCTGTTTCCGTCGGTCAGTTCAGCCACCAGGGTGGCCCGGTCTACTGTCACCGGCAGGATGGTGCCTTTTGCATCCAGAATTTCTGCAAGGGCTGCAACACCGGCAGGGAAATTGCCGGTATACCTCGAAAGCATGGTTAACAGCATGTTTCCGGCGGTGTGCCCTGCCAGTCGCCGGTCGTTCTGAAAGCGTTTGAGCAGAATTGAACGGGCTGCGTCCTGGTGGGGAGACAATGCCAGAATACATTTTAAAATATCCCCGGGCGGGAGTATGCCCAGTTCGTCTCTGAGGCGGCCGGTACTGCCGCCGGAATCGACCATGGAAACAATGGCAGTGATATCTGTGCCGCTTGTCTTGCGTAATCCTGATAATAAGATGAATTGTCCTGAACCGCCGCCGATGGTAACGAGTTTTTTTGCCTGAGCGTTCATATGAGTCCTTTGGCCCGCACGATTGGGTTGCTGTTGCTGTTCAAGGCTATATCAGACTCATTGGGATAAGTAAAACCGGGATATGATTTTATTTATCTGCAGACAGGAGGATCTGGGCAATGGTCATTTTTGTTTTTCCGGACAATTGGGCCGTCTGTCTGAACACCATTTCAATTTCTGCCATCTGCTGGTAAAAACGGGTCCTGTCAAACGGGACATATTCCTTTTGCTCAAACCGGCCGGCTGCACAGCCTCTGCCTTTGATCAACGGGCGTCCGGGCACCTTGAGTTCATGGGGAAGGCCGTGGAGCCTGCAGATCATGGGACGGTGGGTATAGAGC
>CAZLNA010000558.1:0-1589 GCA_964560485.1 uncultured Desulfobacula sp.
ACTGTATACCCCGCTGATGCTGATTCTTTTTGCACTGATTTTCAGAGGCGTTGCCTTTGAATTCAGGGGAAAGGTTGATCACCCTGCCTGGAAAAAAGTGTGGGACACCTCTATTTTCCTGGGCAGTTTCCTGCCGGCCCTGCTGTTTGGTGTGGCCTTTGCCAACATCTTTCAGGGAATCCCCTTTGACGGAGAGGGGATCTACCACGGCAACACGCTGAAACTGTTAAACGGATACGGCCTGCTCGGCGGCATTCTTTTTGTTCTTCTGTTTATCCAGCACGGCGCCAACTGGCTGTGCATCAAGACAACCGGAGAGCTTCAGGCAAGGGCGGTGGCAGTATCAGAAAAGAACTGGCTGCTCCTGGTTCCGGTGGCCGTGGTCTTTTTGATCGCGTCCTGGTTTGCCACGGATCTGTATGCCAATTACCTTAAACACCCGGTGCTCTTCCTGGTCATTCTGACAGCGGTGGCCGCCCTGTTTGCCACCCGGATATTCCTGGCCAGAAAAACTTATTTCAAAGCCTGGTTTGCCTCTGCTCTGACCATTGTCGCCTGCACCTTTTATGGCGTTATCGGTCTGTTTCCGTCTCTGTTTCCATCCAGCATTGACAAGGCCTTCAACCTGACGGCATTCAATGCCTCCTCCAGCCCGCTGACACTGAAAATCATGCTGGGGGTTGTGCTGGTTTTTGTCCCGGTTGTTATCTGTTACCAGGTCTGGGCCTACAATTTTTTCAAGGATCCCATCACCCAGGAAGACCTTGATATGGAAGAGGCTTATTGATATGATTCAGGAGCTGTCTCAATTGAGGCGGCTCCTGTGGTCTTTCTATTCCTTCGTTTCGTTGAGGCCATAATTGTGGCGGAGATAACGCCGCCGGTGAATATATTAAAATAAGGAGAAAAAAATGGACAAGTATGTTTGTGGACCATGCGGGTATGTTTATGATCCGGCTGACGGAGATCCGGATAATGGGATTGATCCGGGAACCGCTTTTGAAGATCTGCCGGATGACTGGTGCTGTCCGATCTGCGGCGCATCCAAGGATGATTTCGAAAAAGAGTAGTTATTGATCATTCGTTTCATTTTCAACAGCCGGGCTGAACGATTCAATTCAGCCCGGCTGTTGCTATAAAGGAGCAGTATATGGCACTCTCAGTTGTGGACCTTTACAGTAAAATCCTGCCGAAAACCAATTGTGGAGATTGCGGCTTCCCCACCTGTCTGGCCTTTGCCGGCATGGTGGTTTCTCAAAAACATCCGCTCAAGAACTGTCCCCATATCCCTGAAGAGACGCTGGATGCGGCAATCCCGGAATTAGAAGCACAGTATAAAGCGGGGAAATGGCTGCAAAAGGACATGGCCGGGGAAGCGCTGGCGTTTGCCAAGGAAAAAGCCGCATCTCTGACCCTGGAGGAAGTGGCCCGGAATATCGGGGGAGAGATCGTGACGCAGAATGGCACCGAACACATCCGACTGCCCTATTTTAATTCACATATCCTGATATCAAAGGAGCGTATCAGTGACAGCAGCGGAGACGAACTGTCCAGGAACGAACAGACCTTTATCTACATCCATACGACCC
>CAZLNA010000559.1:0-1235 GCA_964560485.1 uncultured Desulfobacula sp.
GCCGTGCTTGAGTGCCATCCGGCCGTCAAATAAATCAAAAAGCTGACCCATGATAATGATGCAGATGGCCCACGCAAAAAGGCCGTTGTGGGTCAGGATCAAGGCAGTGACACCGCAGCAGAAGTTCATGGCGGACAGAATGTCCGCATAAAGCCGGTTGGGAATAAATTTAAACACAATGGATGCAGCCGCCAGGATAATGCATCCCCACAGAACCCCGTCCGCGATATCAATAATACCGGGATTGGCGTCCATGAGGGCGCAGAGGATCACCAAAGCAAAGCAGATGATGGCTTTTATCTTGCCAAAATTATTGGCCGCCCCGGATACATTCAGCCATTTCAGTATCTGTCGGGCAAAAAACTGGCCGGCCAGTTCAATCACAACAAGAATCCATACCAGTTGAGGTGTGATAATCCCGGCATAAGCAAAACCGACCATCGGCGGCAGGTAGGTCAGCTTATCGCAGAACGGATCCAGCCATTCCCCCCACCTGGATCCCAGGTTGCAGTTCCGGGCGACCAGCCCGTCCACACCATCCAGAATGGCCGCAAAGGTAAAAATTAAAATAGCCAGAGACTGCTGCCCGCCCCAGAAATAGAGAATAAAACCCAGGAATGCCAGGCCGGTTCGCCAGTAGCAGACCGAGTTCGGATGCATCAGCCAGAGATTGGACCGGATAAATGACTGCATGGATGGTTTTTTAACCGCCCGGGAAAACCAGATAAAAAATGCCGTGCCCAGGGCTGCTGAAATGGCGATGACCCAGAATCTTTCCATAATTTGCTTCTAACCTTTAACTTTAAGAAAATTCAAAATGCCAGGGTCTATTTACCATGTTGAGCCCTTTTCGTCTATCTTATCATAACCAGGCCCGCAGGCTTAAAGGGATCATGTTAATCCGGTCCCGGCCAAAAGGTGTGCCGACGGATATGGGTCTGAACTGAATCCGGCCAGAAAACTTTATGGAAAATGCCAGCCTGGCTTGTTTGAAATCGGTTAATACCCCAAATTCAGTTGACTTATGAGCGGTTTCCCCATACAAATCAAATCTATTGAGCCAATGATTCCCCACTTGAGCAGGGGTTGATTTTCATAAAACCAATATAACGTTTGATTGACTAAAACCCGCGGTCTTGACATTGCAAAGGAGTTTCCATGAAAATTAAAAAAGCGGTTTTCCCGGTTGCAGGCCTAGGCACCCGGTTTATTCCGGCCACGAAAGCGATGGCCAA
>CAZLNA010000559.1:1245-1588 GCA_964560485.1 uncultured Desulfobacula sp.
GTTGTAGACAAACCCATCATCCAGTATGCGGTTGAAGAGGCATTTGAAGCCGGCATCGAACAGATTATCTTTGTCACCGGCCGGACTAAAAAAGCCCTGGAAGACCATTTTGACCGGTCTTTTGAGATCGAAAACACCCTGGAACAAAAAGGGAAGACCGACCTGCTCAAGCAGATCCAGGAACTGGTACCCAAAACGGGGACCATCGTCTATACCCGCCAGAATCAGCCTTTAGGGCTCGGGCATGCCATCTGGTGCGCCAGGGATATTGTGGGCGATGAACCCTTTGCCGTGGTTCTGGCCGACGACCTGATCCAGACCCACAAGCCCGTACTGTCTGAAA
>CAZLNA010000560.1:0-1579 GCA_964560485.1 uncultured Desulfobacula sp.
GACGGCAACCTGATCATTCAAACCATTGAAAAAATAAATCATTCCGGCATGGATATGAAAAAGTTCTATGCCGACCTGATCCGCCACTTCAGAAATATGGGGGTGATTAAAACCTGCGGTGTTGACACCACCGCGCTGAATCTCTCCGGCAGTGACCGGGAAGCCCTGTTCAGCCAGGTGGCAGTTCACCCGGCTGATTATCTGAACGCCCTGCTTGAGCAGCTGCTCAATGGCGAACAACTGGTAAATCACTGCTCCCAGCCCCGGACCGCCATTGAGATGGTTCTACTGAAACTGGTTTCCGTCAACTCCGGGCAGCATATTGAAAGGATCATTCAGCAGTTGGATCAGCTTGCCGGACAGGTATCCGGATTACCGAGCCCGGCTTCAGGGCAGCCGGCAGCAAAAGTGCGGAGCGCCCCTTTGTCTGAGTACGCGGAACCTGCGCCCCCGGCTCCAGTTGAAGCACATCAGCCCATACCGGACAGCAAACCGGTACCTTATAAGGCACAAGATCCGGAAGTTACTCACGTGCAAGCCCCCAGAACCTGGGATGGTTTTTTACAGAAAATCGATACCGATTTTCCATTTATCGCCACCCTGCTAAAAAAAGGACAGACATCCGAAGAGCCCCCGGACAGGGTCATTGTAACACTGGATCACTGCTCTTCGTTTGATCAGCGGCGCATTGAAAGCAAAAAAAAGCACATTGAACAGATCTGCCGGGATTTTCTTGACAAGCAACTGATTATCCGCCTTTCTGTCCAGACAGGTGGGCTGTCAGATAACAATACAAAAAAAAAAGAGATCAAAGCCAGACAGGCAGCCATCAATCACCCGTTTGTGGTTGAAGCACGGAAAATGTTTAACGGCGAGATCTTAAATTACTAATTACAGGAGTCAATGACCATGAAGAATATGAACGCAATGATGAAACAGGCCCAACAGCTTCAGAAAAAGATGATGAAAGCCCAGGCTGACCTGGCAACCAAAACTGTCGAAGCATCTGCAGGCGGGGGCATGGTAAGAGTCGTGGCCAACGGCGCCCAGAAAATTGAATCCATTGTTCTGGAAAAAGAGGTGGTTGATCCGGAAGATGTCGAAATGCTGCAGGATCTGGTACTTGCTGCGGTGAACGATGCCCTGAACCGCTCCCAGGAGATGGTATCGGGTGAAATGAGCAAATTGACCGGCGGCATGAATATTCCGGGACTTTAGTCCGGATTTTTTCATTTTCAGACCCAAACCGGATACTGAATGAATCATTACCCTGATCCCATCATAAACCTGATCAACAGTTTGTCCACTTTACCGGGAATCGGGAAGAAAACTGCAGAGCGCCTGGCACTCCATATCCTGCATGCACCGGATAAGGAAGCTGCCAGGATTGCAGCGGATATTGTAGATCTCAAAACCAAGGTTCAATTGTGCGCCACCTGTTTTGCCTTAAGTGACCAGGATCAGTGCCGGATCTGTTCTGACCCGGCACGGGCTGCCTCGATAATCTGTGTTGTTGAAAACCCGGCGGATATGGCAGCCATTGAAAAATCCAACATTTATAAAGGTACCTACCATATTC
>CAZLNA010000561.1:0-1568 GCA_964560485.1 uncultured Desulfobacula sp.
GTTAAAAAGGGGCAGACGGTTTCCGGCCTGGTTGACAAAGTATTCCTGGAAAAAAGCGGCCGCTTGTCAGAAGAGGGGCTCAAGGCCTTTCAACTGGCCAATCCGCATATTCATAACATCGATATTGTCTATGAAGGTGCGGATATCTACCTGCCGGACCCATCCATCAAAGCCCAGCCGTGGTTCAAGAATTTTTTCTCTGCAGGCAAGCAGGCCAGTCCCGTTCCTGAAAACGAGGGTGTGTCTCAGGAACCGGTTCAGGACAATGAACAGACCGCAGAAGCGGTGCCGGCCGAACCGTCTATTGCAGATGAACTCAAGCTTCTCCAGCTTAAAAAGTACACCTCGCTTATCGGCGGAACCCTGCTCAGCCAGGGTAAAATGTATTTCCCGGGAAAAGACGGGAAAAACCAGGTCATTGACCTGTCAGCAGCTCCGGTTGTTGAAACCGAAGACGGAACCCGAATCATTGTTCTCTCCGGATCCAATCAGAATGACAGACTGCTCGAACAGGTTCAGGAATACTGGAAAGACCTTCGAGTCCAGGCCATGTCTGAAACATTGCGGGAGCTGCGGGATAAGGCCCGGATTAAATCCAGTCAGGCGCCCAAACCCGCCCCAAACCCGGCCATGATATACAGAAAAAGGGTGGAAACCATTTTGGGACAGACCGATTACGACTATATTCCCAATGCCAAAATTCCTTTCACCCTCAACAATATTCCGTTAGAGGCCTCTTTCGGCCGGATCATCAGAGAAGATCAGACCGATCTGCTCATTAACTTCGGCAATGTTTACGGTGCTGCGCTGGATGTTCTGGCAAAAAAAGAATTTGAAATTATCTCCATCACGCCACAGTTGAGCACACTTGAACTCTCTGATGCGCTGTTCTCCGCCCTGGGGTATGCCACCTGGGAGAACCCTTCATTTTTCACCGGGGAACGCGTGGAAAGCATGGCCGGACTCTATGCGGTCAAACAAAAAGAAAAGCTATTCATTCCGGAAAAACCGCTGTCTGAGACAGCTGTCAGCTATCTCCACAAAGAAAGCGTCCGGATCATCTCGATTGCACTGGATCCGCTCTCAACGAATCCCATTTCACCCGAATAAAGGAATTGCCCAGACATGAAACAAGCTGCCATCCATCTTTTCGCTTCGCTTATTTTCCTGATCACTCTCACGGGCTGCGCCACTTCTCAGAAACAGTCTGTCGAAATGGAAGAGGCCGCTCGTGCCACCCAGCGCCTCGGGGAAGAGCAGTATAGATACGGCCAGTATACATCTGCATTGAAAAACCTGCTGGAGGCCGAAAAAAGTCTTTCAAACGATCCCCACCTCCACAACAGCCTCGGACTCGTGTATATGGTCAAAGAACGGCCAAAGCTGGCCGAAACCCATTTTAAAAAGGCGATTTCACTGAAACCGGACTATCCCCAGGCCCAGAATAACCTGGGCGGACTTTACATGCAGGAAAAAAAATGGGGTCAGGCCATTACTATATTCAAGCAGGTGAGCGAAAACCTGCTATATCCTACCCCCGAGGTACCGCTCTCCAACCTGGGATGGGC
>CAZLNA010000562.1:0-1568 GCA_964560485.1 uncultured Desulfobacula sp.
TGAGGTTCGCCAACGGTTTGGCATGAAATTGATCCCGCTTCGAAAAGCCGCCCCCAAGGTGGCTAAAGCCTTGAACAGTGGAGACGTGGTCGGGGTTCTGCTGGATCAGAATGTCGACTGGTATAAAGGCGTTTTTGTTGATTATTTCGGGCAGCCTGCCTGTACCAATAACGGACTGGCCAAGCTGATTCTTCAGACAAAGGCATCTGTACTGCCCATGTTCATCATTAAAAAAGGCGACAGGTATATACACGAAATTCTTCCCCCCCTGCCTGTCACTGAGACCCGGGATCCGATCAAGGATATTGAAATCAACACCCAGACCTTTGTGTCTGCCATTGAGTCCATGGTCCGCAGATGCCCGGAGCAGTATTTCTGGGTGCATAACCGGTGGAAAACCAAACCATACTGCACGCTTGAGCGCAAATAAAGAGAGTTGCTGACCCTATGGGATTGATCAATCTGAAGGATGCATCTGAGGCACGTATTCTGGTGCGGGCTGCGAACTGGGTAGGGGATGCCATTATGACCACGCCCGTGATCCGCGCACTCCGAAAAAATTACCCGAGTTCGAAAATAACGGTTCTGGCAAAACCCTGGGTGATCCCGGTATATGAGCATAACCCATATATTGACGATGTGATGGTCTATGACGCCGCTGCCCGCCATAAAAAAGGGTTCGGCACCCTGAAACTGGCAAAAGATATCAAGGCGGAGCAATTTGACCTGGCCGTATTGATGCAGAATGCATTTGAGGCAGCCTTGATTGCCTTTCTTGCACAGATCAAGGAGCGGCTGGGATATAATACCGATGTGCGGGGCCTGCTGCTCAACCGGTGTATCAAACTGGAACCTGCACTGAAAAAACGGCATTTGATTGAATATTACCTGGGGATTCTCCGTGGCGCCGGGCTCGAAGATGACGGTACCGGGATGGACCTTTTTTTATCTTCTCAGGACCGTGATGAGGCTTCCAAATGGCTTTCGCAAATTGGTCTGGACAAGACCGGCCCCATTATCGGGATTAATCCCGGTGCCACTGGCGGAACAGCCAAACGATGGTTTCCGCAACGGTTTGCCCAATTGTCCCGGCAACTGTTTACCCGGTACGGCAGGCCTGTTCTCATCTTTGGCGGTCCTTCTGATAAGGAGCTGGGAGACCGTATTGCAGGCCTGGCCCAGGGCGCCTGCCTTAACATTGCCGGTAAAACAACGCTAGGCCAGGCATTTGCACGAATTGAGAGATGCGATCTTTTTGTAACCAATGATTCCGGGCTGATGCATGCAGCAGCAGCACTGGATATCCCCCAGGTGGCAGTGATCGGCTCCACAGATCATATTGCCACATCACCGGCCAGCGACAGGGCGTCCATGGTCAGGGTGCCTGTGGCGTGCAGCCCCTGCCTGAAAGATGTCTGTCCCACAGATCATGAGTGCATGGACAAGATCAGTGTTGACATGGTCTTGGAAACCTGCCAGTCTCTTTTGACTGAAAAAGGGTATAGATAAGGACGCTCAGGTGTTTGATCATATTAAAAATATACTGATTGTTAAACCCAGCGCATTGG
>CAZLNA010000563.1:0-1565 GCA_964560485.1 uncultured Desulfobacula sp.
TTATTGTCAAAGGGAACAAACGGGCCATCCTCGATTACTATAAAAACTCCCTGATCTCCTTTTTATACCAGTATTCATACACGGCGCTTGCTATCCTTGAAATTGACCGGTTCCAGATTTCTTCCTATGACCTGAGCCACCGGTTCAAGTTTCTGGAAAAAATGTTCAAAGATGAATTCTTTTTTAATGAAGACATCAGCAGTGAAGAAAACATTGAAAAATGCATCAGGGGATTTGTCCATGAAGGGATACTGGTTCCTGACGCCAGGGGAGATGACCTTTACCGAATTCCGTCCAAGGGCTTAAGAAAGCTCAAGTGGCTTGCGGCCTTCCTGCTGCCCTTTCTTGAATCTTATAAAACAATACTTCTCTATTTTGAAAAGTACAAGGCTGACAAGCATGAAGGCAAGGATCGGATCAAGAAGATACGGTCGGTCGGAACCAAGCTGTATAAAAACCAGAGGATCACGCTCAAAGAGTCGCTCAATCAGATCAATTACAGAAATGCCGTCAGTTTTTTCACGAACAACAGGATCCACGGCATGGAAGATCACGTGCAGATTGAGCACTATAAATCAATCATTGAGCGGCTTATCATACTGATCGCAACCTGATCCTGTGCAGGAGTGCTCATGAAAGGCCTGATTCTCGCAGCTGGATTCGGGACCCGGCTGCTTCCCTATACCCGGGTAATTCCAAAACCGCTCTTTACGCTGAACGGTGTCCCCATGCTTGCGCATGCCATACACAGTCTGGAACAGGCAGGCACGGAACACATCCTGGTCAACACCCACCATCTTCACGAACAAATTGAAGCGTTTATCCGGGAAAGCAGATTCCCGGCCCGTGTCGACCTCCTGCACGAACCCGAAATCCTGGACACCGGCGGTGCCATTGCCAATGCAGCACGATTCCTCGACAATCAATCCTTTTTTGTCGTTAATGCCGATATCTTCAGCACCATTGATCTCAAATCCGCCTACCGGAGCCATGAGCAATCCGGCTGCCTGGCCACCCTGGTGCTTCATGATGAACCGCGGTTCAACAAGGTGACAATGGACAGTGACGGTTGTGTTACCGGTTTCGACGGCGGCACAGGGTCTCTTGCATTCACCGGGGTGCAGGTCCTTTCTCCCAGGATTTTCAGCCGGTTTCCGGATGAAAAAAAATTTTCAAGCATTGACCTGTACCGGTCTCTATGTCCGGAAAAAGAAGTCCGTGCCTGCGTTGAACCGGCTCTATACTGGTCAGATATCGGCACTCCGGAATCTTATATGGAGACCTCCAGGCAGGTAATTGCCGCAGATATCCTTGAACCCCCCCTGACGGGTACGTCCCGAGTCAGGATCAGAGAAATTGACGGAGACGGTTCTGACCGGGAATGGTTCAGGGCTGACAATGACAGCCGAACCTGCGTGATCGGCTGTCACGGCATCTGCATGCCCGGTTCAGACCGGGCAGAGGAATACCGGGCGTTTGTCTCAATCGGCAGGCATCTGTCTTCTAAAAAGGTCGCCGTTCCGAAGGTCCTCGGCCATGATCCGGTCTCCGGAATGGTCGTACTT
>CAZLNA010000564.1:0-1564 GCA_964560485.1 uncultured Desulfobacula sp.
GCTCATCAGGTGGACCATCCCCCCTTTACCCATCCGGCCGTTAAAATTTCTGTTCGTTGTGGCGGCTGCCACCTCTCCTTCGGCAAGCACACCGTTGCTCATGCCAAGACATGCCCCGCAGGTCGGGTTGGTTACACAGAAGCCTGCATCCATGAAGATTTTTATAATGCCGCTTTCCAGTGCTCTTGAAAAAATATCCGGGGTTGCAGGAGAGACGATCCCCCGTATATCAGGACTGATAGTTTTGCCCTCAAGAACTTTTGCTGCAATCTCAAGGTCTTCATACCTGCCGTTGGTGCAGGAACCGATATAGACCTGGTCTATTTTTGTACCGGTCATCCGGGATACCGGTTTGACATTGTCCGGCTTGTAGCCGAAGGTCACCATGGGTTCCAAGTCAGAGACATCAATGGTCATCTGTTTTGCATAACCTGCATCAGGATCAGACCGGAAAGTATTGTATGCTTCAAGGGCGGCTTCTTTGCTGTCAAACTCATCCCTGATGAAAGGCCACAAATATTCAACCGTGGTCATATCCGGCAGGCAGATGCCGCTTGTGGCGCCTGCCTCCACTGCCATATTTGAAAGGGTCATGCGCTCATCCATGGTCATCTTGTCCACGACGCTGCCGCAGAATTCAATGACCATATTGGTGGCACCATTAACTGTAATCTCCTGGATGATCTTCAGGATAATGTCTTTTGCATAGACACCCGGTTTTAGGCTTCCTGTAACCTCGATTTTAAAGGTTTCCGGCTTTTTAAATGTGCAGACGCCTTTGAGGATGCCGACTTCCAGATCTGTTGTCCCAACCCCTGCGGCAAAGGCACCGAATGCGCCGTGGGTGCAGGTATGGGAGTCGCCCATGATAACAGTAAACCCGGGCCGGACAAATCCTTTTTCAGGAAAAATTGCATGACAGACACCGTTATTACCGATATCAAAGAAATCCTTGATATTGTGACGCCTTGCCCAGTCTCTGAGTATTTTGCCCTGCATGGCTGTTTTTGAATCTTTTGCAGGCGTGACATGATCAATGACTGCCTTTATCTTGTCCGGATCAAACACACGGTCTTTACCCCTTGCCACCAGATCCTGGATGGCAGTTGGTGTTGTAATTTCATGGCAGAATACCCGGTCAAGCTTCAGAACACTCACATCACCGAATGGTTCATCCACCAGGTGTGCGTCGAATATTTTTTCTGCAATTGTTTTTCCCATTTGTCCCTCCTAAAAGCTACCTGGGATTGGAAACCAGGTTTCAATATACAAATGATTTATAATTTCGTCATATTGTAAACTATCTTCATACTGCTTGATTCTTCTCAAGATTCTTCACCGAAGTAGTCCTCACCATCAGCCGGTGTTACAACCCAGTAAGCCTGAAATGTTTCATCTGATCTGTTTGCAATAACATGTGGAATCTGTGAAAAAAAAGAAACAGAATCTCCCTTGTTAATTTCATAAGTTTCCTGACCGTACATCAGTCTGGCCGACCCGTTGATTACGATTCCAAGCTCCCGGCCAAGGTGGCCGTCTTTACCGTCCCCACGCTGCTGACCCG
>CAZLNA010000565.1:0-1559 GCA_964560485.1 uncultured Desulfobacula sp.
TTAAGAATAGAGGGAATGGCCCGGTACTGTATGTCTGTCGGGCGCTTAAAGCCCTGTCTTGCCAGATTGTCTTTCAGCACTCTGCCAATTGGATATGTTTCAAATTTCATTTTTGCTTCTCCGGTTCGTCTGGGCCTCAGGGTACAGGGTGATGGTCAAAAATGCAATGGCCGGCCTTTGCCGCAGCCCGAAATTACGCGTTGGTTTTTTCCATGGATGTAAAAATTCAGTGGCACCGGTCTGTCAAACCCGCTATATTGATCCCATACCCGGCACCCGTAACCTTGGACCACGCATCATGATCCGTCTAGAATCGGTTTACCTCTCCCGGCCTGAAACACCCTCAAGCCCGGCCTCTCCTGTCTTTACCGACCTTAACTGGCATGTCCGCAAAGGAGAAAAGCGTCACATTGCGGGTAAATCCGGCCTGGGAAAAACCACCCTGCTAAAGGTGATCCTTGGGTTTGAACCCATTGACCGCGGTACGGTGTTCATTAACGGTGATCCCTTGGACCCGGCACATATCCAGACCATCCGGCAGCAGATTTTTTATCTGAGCCAGGATGTTGACCTGCCCGGACAAAGGGTTTCTCACCTGATACGCCAGATGTCAGATCACAACCAGCTTAGTGATCAGCATACATTGGAGGGACTTTTGACCCGGTTTGAACTGTCGTCTTCAACCCGGGAAAAAAACATCCGGGATCTGTCCGGGGGGGAACGCCAGCGCCTGGGGCTGGTGACAGGTTTTCTGCTCGACCGTCCGATCTGGCTTCTGGACGAACCCACCTCCGCCCTGGATCAGGCCATGAAAGAAACGGTGGTTTCCGAAATAATCAGGCTGAAAAAAACCCTGGTTATTGTTTCCCATGACCCGGTCTGGGATTGTTGTGACGACTTGATTACGGAGCAGTGGTAGCCATGGGCGCCCAGGACCTGTCCCTTTTTTCCCTGGCCCTGCTGCTGGTATTCTGCCTGCCCGTGTTTTATATCAACGCCCGGTTGAAACTCGGCGTAAACCGGTCTCTGCTAACCGGCCTTATCCGGATGGGGCTGCAGCTGGGCTTTGTGGGTCTCTACCTTGAAGTTCTCTTCCGGCTGGACGACTGGCTGCTGAACCTGGCCTATCTGCTGGTCATGATCTGTATTGCCTGCCACGCCATTGTCCGAAGCAGCAACCTAAAACTCCGGCGCCTATTTGTTCCTGTCTTTTTTTCAATTCTAATCCCTTTTCTGATCATCCTTTTTTTCTTTAACGCCTTTGTGGCCCGTCTTGAAAACCTGTTTGAGGCAAAATACCTCATTTCAATCGGCGGCATGCTCCTGGGCAACAGTCTTCGGAGCCTGATCATCTGCCTGGACCGGTTCTATGCAGGCCTTGCTGAAAATGAAAAAACCTACCTGTGCTGCCTCAGTCTGTTCAACAATCGTTTTGCCGCTTTAAAGCCCTTTTTCACCGAGAGCATCCGGGCCGCCGTTACCCCCATCATCGCCTCCATGGCCACCATTGGCCTGGTCTCTCTTCCCGGCATGATGACCGGTCAGATTCTGGGGGGCTC
>CAZLNA010000566.1:0-1559 GCA_964560485.1 uncultured Desulfobacula sp.
GCCGTCTCAATAGCGGTCAGCCGCTGGGAAACCTGGGATTTGAGCTCATCCAGGCTGGCAGCCACATCCGAGGACTGTCTCAGGCCGCTGACCTCACCGGACAGAACCGTTTCAAACCCTTCGTTGTTCTCAAACATGGAGTCGGTCTGCTCCACGGTTGAAGCCAGCTTGGACTCAATCTCCAGAATTTTGCTGACCACTTCCCGGACAAAGGCATTGACCTTTTCCCGGTCCTGACTGGTATCGGAGATATAGACAAAGACCAGGCTGAAAACGCTTTCACGAATTTCTGAAATATCGTCTGTATCCTCGGCCGTCCGGATCCGCTGGGCAATGGTATCCAGCTGCTTTGAAAATTTAGCGTCCAGGCTCGATCTGAGACTGCTGACCACATCATGATAACTGTGCTTGTATTCTTCAATAAATGAAGACGATCCGGATTTGAGTAACGAAGACAGCAGGCCCTTTTTCTTTTTAACAGCCGGTCCGCCCACATCCTCTTTCAGCATGGCGGTTTTGATCTGTTCAAAGATATACTCGATTTTTCCCTGGGACTCGTCCTTTTTCATGGCCTTGCTCAATTCGAGGCAGGCCTTGGACAAGGGGGTGTCCCCGGTGGCCATGGAGTCGATAATCACGGGGAAATATTTTTTATACAGCCGGCTGGTTTCCTCGTACTTGGTTTCAACCGAGTCCAGTTCCTTGATCAACGTATCTTTCTGAGATTGGAGTTTCTTGACCTGATCTTCAAGGGCCAGGGTTTTCTCGTCCTTTGCAGCGCTCATGGATTTTCCTTTTTAAGATAAAGGTACGGTCAATGTTGTCTTAATTTAAACCAGTCCCGCCCTGAAAGTAAACCCCGGGATGATAAAATCAGTCCTGGCATGTCCGGCATGCTGATCTGCTTTTACCGGGTGCGACGCATCCGGGTGCTCAGGTACCCGTCCATCATCAGGTGGATAATATGATGAATCACACAGACCAAAAGCGCCATCCCGAACTCAGGAAAGTAGGTCACCTGGAGTACCAGGGCCAGGGCCAGGGTTTTCTGGGCCCCCATGAAAATGATGCTTTCACACCGTCCCCGTTCCACCTTGAAGATCTGGATCAGAAAATAGGCAGCCGCCAGCAAAACCGCATGAAATACCACAGACAGTGCAAGAATATAAACCAGCTCAATCCCTTTGCCCTCCAGCACATGCTTGGCTCCGCCAAGGGAAATAAAAACAATTCCCACAATCATCCACTGGTTGACCAGGCCAAGCTTGAATTTTTTAAGACCGTCTCCCTTGAAAACAACAGCTTTGGCTGCCATCCCGATGAGCAGAGGGATCAGAACCACCACGGCCAGTTTGATGATCAATGAGATTTTATCAATGGAAAGGTCTTTTTCCTGGTTTAACACTTTCAAAAGGACCCCGAGAATAATCGGGATAGAAAAAATGGAGATAAAATTGGACAGCACTGTCACAAAAAGGGCATGGGCCATGTTCCCCCCGGCTGTACCGGTCATGACAACGCCCGAGGAAAGTGTCGACGGCATGACAGCCACAATAAAC
>CAZLNA010000567.1:0-1558 GCA_964560485.1 uncultured Desulfobacula sp.
CCTGGCTCTTTGACAAAATCGCAGGCGGCAAAGTCATGCTGGCCACTGGCTCAGACAAGTTCCAGCCCCTGCTGCCCATGATACCGGGCACGGTGCTGGCGGCAGGCATCGGGATTGTTTTCATGCTCATTGCCTGGAAACTGCCTGACAGGACATGATTTTAAGGAATTGCCAAAAGGCCCGGCAGTAATTTCTGCCGGGCCTTTTTTATTGTCGCAATATTTTAGACGAATCCGGGCGTAACCGTCTGGACATCAATCTCGTTCTGATTGAGAACCCGGTTCAGGTCTTCTCCCGGCGCCTGGTCGGTCACCAGGTAATGGATCTCTTTCCAGGTGGCATACTGGGCGGGAAATTTGAGATCAAATTTGGATTTATCCGCTGCAAGGATCGTTTTAAAGGAGCGTGCCATCATTTTCGCATAGACTTCTCCGGCATCGATCAAGGCGTCACTGGGACCCTCCGCAGTGAGACCGCTGGCACCCAGTATGGCATAATCGGCCCAGAAACTGTCCAGAAAACATAAGGTGTGCGCCCCATGGTTGGCACCCTCATCCGGGTTATAGAATCCGGGCGCCATCAGCACACGGATCGTGGGGTTGTGGGACAGTTCCATGGCCACACCAAAGGAATGGACGATAACGGTGATGTCTCCGAGCTCCGCGGCCATGCGCCTGGCGATATGGACGGTGGTGGCGCCGGATCCCACCATGAAGTGGTGCCCCCCCTTTATTTCACTGACCACCTGCTTGGCTATGGCCTCCCGTTCCCGGACAAGCAGGTTGTGGCGGACATTCAGGCCGGGCTCCTGGGGCGAATTGACAATGGCGCCGCCATAGGTCCTTTCCAGGACCCCTTTCTTGTTCATCTGGTCCAGATCGCGCCGGATGGTTTCGGTGGTCACATTGAACAGCTTGGCCAGTTCATTGATCCGCATGGAAGGAGAACTGCGCAGAAGACTGATGATTTCCTGCTGTCTTTTTTCTTTTTTTCTGGACATGAATTACCTGTCTGTCAATCTCAGCTTTAGGTGATACTTTTTCTTATGGGGTAACCTACAACCATTCGCTATTCCTTTCAAGAAAATTTCCAGGTCCAATCCTGATTAAATACACAGGTTGAAAGGCCGGACTTCGCGGTCGCCGGGCCTTATGGATTTATTGTGCGTCAGAATAAACCCATAACGTTCACGAAGCCCGCGAAGAACGGCCGTTTCAAAATTATAAACGGATTCAGCAGCAGCACTAAGATTCAAAAACAATTTTCGGAAAATAACAGGAAACCACCCAGTCAGGGTCATCGACAATTTCACTGATCCGCAGGTCCGCACAGACGCTCAGGAGCATATAGGCATCCACCGGCGCCATGTTCTGTGATTCGGAGATATATTGCACCATGTCCCGGACCGCATTTTTTGCCGACGCCATCAGGTCCGGGCCCATGGCCATGGTTACTTCATAGCCCATCGTGTCAAAATGCCGGGTGACCGGCCCCGGGGTTGAAAACCGGGGAAAACTGAGGTTCACGGATTTAACCAGGTCAAACTTGAGCACCATGT
>CAZLNA010000568.1:0-1550 GCA_964560485.1 uncultured Desulfobacula sp.
TTCGGCTATCATGTCGTCAATCTGGGCATTCACCTGCTGACCGGTATTTTTCTGGTGTTTAAGAATCTGGACAACAGTTTCTACAGTCAGGGTTTCATCATTGCCATGAATCTGGCCCACCTGGTCAGCTGCCTGGTTTTTCTTGGGGTCGCCATCTATTCACTTTCCGGGGAAAAAAAGTGGATCAGCGCCGGCTGAAGCCGGTTTCAACATCTGATCCATCCGGTTGTCAGATCTGTGTCGGCCAGGTTTCCGTGCGGGTTATACCGTGTCCCATGCCGTAAAAGGATGGTCCACAAGACTGGCATTGTAGTAGCGAGGGTTGCCGGTTACTTCTGTACCGACCCAGTCCGGAAGGTCAAATGGCTGGTTTTCACTGTTCAGTTCAATTTCTGCCAGGATCAGGCCTGAATTCTCACCTGAAAAGCGGTCCACCACCCATTCATTGCCTCGGTATTGAAAAAAAAACCGTTCTTTTTCGATTACCCGGGTGCAGAAAACCCGGAGCATTTCGGCTGCGTCGGCTGTGGGAACGGTGTATTCGTATTCATGGCAGGTGAAACCTGTTTTGGGGCCCTTCAGGGTTAACCATGCCGTCTTGCCGGCGATTCGGACTCTCACCACCCGCCCTTTGTCACGGCTGATATAACCCTGGGTCATGATGACACTTTTTTCGGCCATCGTTTCAGGAAAGGATGAGACCACAAATTTTCGTTCGATTTCAAGGGCCATGATCGAAGCGCTTACATTACATCAGGTTGAATTTGGTCAGTTTGTCCTCCACCAGATCCCGGTTAAAGGGCTTGACCACGTAACCGTCGCATTTCCCGGCACATGCCTTGACCGTGGCCACGTCTGAATGGCTGGTGACCATGAGGATCCGGGCGCGCATGGAGTCGTCCGGCGCACTGCTTTTTTCAAGGATCCGAACCTGATTCAGGACTTCGGTTCCCTTGATATCAGGCATGGAAATATCCAGTGTAATCAGATCGTAGGGGGTCTGCTCTTCAATGGCAGTTTTGACCACGCTCAATGCTGCTTTGCCGTTTTTAACGCTGTCGCACTGTCCGAAACGGCTCAGAATCTGGATCATTTTTTTCCGACTGACCAGTTCATCGTCAACCACCAGGGTCTTCATGGCAACTCCGTTTTTAAATTTACTTGCCGGTCTGAACCGGAACCAAACAGCTGTATAGTATATCGGGTCTGCAAAAAATTTCAAGCACGGTCTGGAATTTAATGGTATTCTAATGGCCTGACCGGCAAACGCATCCGGCCTGCTCGTGCACGGCCGGTCTGGTGGTCCGGCTTGCCTGCAGACCCGGCGGCAGCCGGCCTGTGTGGAAAATGCGGCTTGCGCCGCGGCCCTAATTATGATAGGCGCATACGAACACCCTTAACGTAACCCCACAGGAGATGCAGTTTTGAAAATCGGTATTATCGGCGGTTCCGGACTGGATGATCCGGATCTGCTAAGGTCACCGGAAATTCTGGATCCGGACACCGCTTTCGGCAAACCCTCTTCCCCCCTCATGTCCGGACAGATCCAG
>CAZLNA010000569.1:0-1544 GCA_964560485.1 uncultured Desulfobacula sp.
ATCTGGTGCCCCTGCTCGTCCATGGCATTCAACGCACGGACCATGGTGCGAAGGTGTTCCACCAGCCGGCTCATCAGGGCCACCCTGCCGGCAAAGTTCCAGCGGCAGTCCTTTTGATAAAGCATGGCTTCATTGCGCCGGATTTTCTGAAGGAGAGCATGGTTGTCCCAGGCCTCCCGGGCCAGGTCATCCGCCATGCCGGGAAGGACGTTCTGCTGCTTTTCAACAAAGGCGTTGACCAGAAAAATGCATTGACGGCTCCACTGCTCCGCCTGAAATTCCAGCCGCTGTGTGAGAACATCCAGGCTCCGCTGCGGCACCACCATTACGGAAACGCCAAAGGCGCACAGGATACCGATGAAAATTTCAACGACCCGGGACAGGCCGAAAAGGCAGGTATTGGGTGCCGCCATGCCGGTCATCAGGATAATGGCCACCGTGATTGCGGCCATGCGGTAACGGGTTCTGTACCGGGTCAGGAAGGTGCAGATGCCGATGGTAATGAACAGGGCTGCGGCCACGGCAGCCGGATGGTCCGGGGTGATGAGCAATACCCCCACTCCGGCCAGGGCGCCGGCTGCGGTTCCCGAGAGTCTGTACAGGCACATGTCAATTGAATCCGCCACATAAACCTGCATGACAATAACGGTTGAAATGACGGCCCAGTATCCGAATTCAAGGTTGAATAAAAGTGTGATGGCATAAGCCAGAACAGCGGCCAGGGCGGTTTTGATGCCGTGCAGGGCATGGGGTGAGGAAAGAATCATAACTAGTCTATGGATAAATTAAGATATTATAGCTTAAAAACCGGATAGATACAACCCGGTTTGTGCACAGCCTTGTGTTTAAAAACGGCATTTTGGGTTGACAGGGCCGGCGTTTTGTGAGTAAGTGTTACTTACCTTTTGACGCGGTGCTCATGGCCCTCTAAACAACCGGTTCGGAAAGCAGCCGCCCGTGGATTAACTCTGACCAGGAAACGCATATGCCGGCACGAAAAAAAAGCAATCCGCCAGGACGGATAAAGATTATGAAGGCCTTTTCAGATCTGGTGTCCCAGAAAGATTTCCACTCCATTACCACGGCCCAGATCGCCCGGGACGCCGGGGTCACTGAAGGCCTGATATACAAATATTTCTCGGATAAAAAGGATCTGCTTTACCAGGTTCTGGACGAACATTTTTATGAATTCCAGGCCAAACTGAAACATCGGGTTGACAATGAAACCGGTGCCATCAGAAAGCTGGATGTCATTATTTATTCCAGCCTTGAAAGTTATGCTGAAAACCGGATTCTGTCTAAAATCCTCCTGCTGGAGGTGAGAAACGCTGAGCCGTATTTCACATCCAGTGCTTACAAACGGGTGCAAAAGTATGCCCGGACCATTCTTGACATCATCGAACAGGGCCGTAAAGACGGCGAACTTCGGGATGATATTGATTCCAAAAGCTTGAGAAAAGTGATTCTTGGCACCATTGAGCATGCCTGCCTTGGCGAAATTATATTTGGCAGGGATGTGGATATAGACCGGATTTCATCTGATA
>CAZLNA010000570.1:0-1542 GCA_964560485.1 uncultured Desulfobacula sp.
GGCTTGATGCGCATGAAACCACACTGGAAGACATACGGGGCGCAGCCCATGGCTCATGACCGGAAAGGAAAATATACAATATGACCCCGGCCCATCTTCAAAAACCTGTCATGGTGCGGGTGGCTGCGGTGGAAAAAGAAAGCAATACCTTTGCCACCCTCTTTTTCGACCACACCATATCGTTTCGTCCCGGACAGTTTATCATGGTCTGGATCCCGGGAGTGGATGAAAAACCCTATACCGTCTCCTACCTGACACCGGACCGGTTTGCCATCACAATCGAAGCCAAGGGGCTTTTTTCAAAAAAAGCAGTCCGTTTAAAAGAAAATGACCTGGTGGGCATCCGGGGACCGTTTGGCAATACCTTTGATATTGATAGAGATAAAAAGGCAGCCGTGATTGCAGGCGGATGCGGCATGGCGCCGCTTGCCACCCTTGTGGAACGTCTGCCTGAAGACACATTGCTCATCCATGGCGCAAGGTCAGAAGAATATCTGCTCTATCCCGGCCGTTTTGACAGGGACCGGCAATTCTGTACAGATGACGGCAGCAAAGGACACAAGGGATTTGTCACAGACCTGCTGGAAAAAGAGCTTGATGCCGGCAGAGAACTTGACCGGGTCTATGCCTGCGGCCCGGAAATCATGATGTATCGTGTCTTTCAACTCTGTGAAAAACACAGAATTTCCTGCCAGGTCTCTTTGGAACGGTACATGAGATGTGCCTTTGGTGTCTGCGGTGCCTGTGTCTGCGGGGACCGGCTGGTCTGCAAGGACGGCCCGGTTTTTGAATCGGAAGATCTGCGGAAAATGGCGGATTTCAACACCCGGGCCCTGCTCAAGTCAGGCAGGGATGTTCCCCTTGACCAGTATGTTTCCTGGCGGTGTTTATAACATTAAGATACGGATTGAAAAAATGACTTACAAACAGGCCTTTATTGAATATTTAGTTGCGTGCGACGCCCTCAGATTCGGCGAATTCAAACTTAAAAGCGGGCGGGTTGCACCGTATTTTATCAACACCGGCATGTTTGATACCGGCGCCAGGATCAAAAAACTGGGAAGCTTTTATGCACAGGCGATAAAAGAGCATTTTTCAGATGATTTTGACGGGATATACGGTCCGGCCTACAAAGGGATCCCGCTCTGCATTGCAGCGGCCCAGGCACTTTCAGATGACGGCATGGACAAAGGATATGTCTTTAACCGAAAAGAAGCCAAAACCTACGCTGATAAAAGCCAGGTGGTGGGCATGGAACTGACTTCCGCTACCCGCCTCATCCTGGTGGATGACGTCATCACTTCGGGCAAGGCCATCCAGGAGTCCCTGGATGTCCTTAAAAACTGCGGCAGTCCTGCCATCAACGGCATCATCATCAGTGTGAACCGTCAGGAAAAAGGGGCTGACACCCCGAATGCCCTCAAAGCAGTTGAAGAAAACCTGAAGATTCCCATCCATGCCATTGTCACCATAACAGATATCAAAACTTACCTTCACAACCGGCCGGTGAACGGCCGGATCGTGATTGATGATGCCATGCTT
>CAZLNA010000571.1:0-1541 GCA_964560485.1 uncultured Desulfobacula sp.
CTCCTGGAACGGGTGAATGTTGTGACGGTAGAAAAAGCCCATGACATCGATGCCCTGCTCTCTTAATACCGATACCGGGTATATCGAACAGGGGCCGCAGCAGGTATGAAGCAGGACTTTCAATCTCTCTCTCCGAAAATCGAGGTGCCGACGCGAACCATGGTGGCGCCTTCTTCAATGGCGACTCTGAAGTCGTTGCTCATTCCCATGGACAGGTGTTTCAATTCGACATTTTCGATATCAAGCGCATTGATTCTGCTCTTCAGGGCTGCCAGCTGCCTGAAAAACGGTCTGGCGTTTTCCGGATCTGAAAAGAAAGGAGGCATGCACATCAGGCCGGTGAGCCGGACATGGTCAAGCGAAGCGATCTGGCGAACAAGCTCAATGGCCTCCTCCTCGGTTGTGCCGGACTTTGTCGTCTCCCCCGAGATGTTGACCTGGACCAGGATTTTCTGTGTTTTATCAATTTTTGCGGCCTGTTTATTGATCTCCTTTGCCAGCTTGAACGAATCCACCGTATGGATAAATTCAAAGTACGGCACAGCGAATTTGGCCTTGTTGGACTGCAGGTGGCCGATGAAATGCCAGCAGGCCGCATCTTTGCCGATGATGTCTATTTTTTCAACCGCTTCCTGGATGTAGTTTTCCCCAAGATGGCCGGCACCGGCGTCAACACCCTGTCCAATTGTATCTACACTTTTTCGTTTGCTTACGGCAATAAGGTGAATATCTTCAGCCGACCTGCCGCATGACCGGCATGTCTGTTCGATATCCTGGATTATCTTAGCGTAATTTTCTCTAACTGACGACATTCTGTCTTCCTTATGAATAGATGAGTTTAATTCGAGTCAGTTCTTCAATAACTTCACAGACCGGCAGCCCGACAACGTTGGTATAGGAGCCGGAAATTGATCTAACAAGAAAGGCGCCTTTTCCCTGGATGCCATACCCGCCGGCTTTGTCAAACGGTTCACCGGTGTCTGCATACCAGTCGATCTCCCGACGTGTCAGGTCGCGGAATCTGACTTGAGTCTCAACCGTTTTTTCAACGACCCGGTTCTGTTGCTTATGGCAGAGGCAGAACGCGGTGTAAACGATGTGCTCGCGGCCGCTCAGTTCTGTCAGCATTCCGACCGCTTCATTCCGGTCTGCCGGTTTTTCAAGGATCCGGTTATCAAGCACGACAATGGTGTCGGCACCAAGAACCCAGGCGTCCGTATTTATTACTGATATATCGCGCGCTTTCAGTGAGGCCAGTTCAGCGACATACTGATCCGGTCTGGAAAAAGCAATTTTGGATTCGTCCACGCCTGACACCTTTACATCAAAGAGAATTCCCGCCTGTTCAAGGAGTTCCTTGCGCCGGGGCGACTGGGAAGCCAGAATCAGCTTTTCCTGGTTTAAGGCTGTTTGATCATAATTATTCATGGACACTCTTTTACCAGAAAACGATCCAATAGACAATCTTCACCCAATCCCCGCAGTACGAGCTCAAACGGTTTTAGCAACAATACGGTCAAGCATAATGCAGGGTGTTTCAG
>CAZLNA010000572.1:0-1529 GCA_964560485.1 uncultured Desulfobacula sp.
ACCTGGGGGTATCCAAGGATGTCTGCTCTTTTGACGCAGAGATGAATAAGGCCCGGATGGCGCTCGATTACCAGGCCGATGCAGTCATGGATCTGAGCGTTTCAGGGGACACCGAGGGGTTCAGAAAACGGCTGGTCAAAGAGATCCCTGTGATGATCGGTACCGTACCAATTTACGATACACTGACCCGGACGGGTAAGCCCACCGAGGAGATCACCATTGAGGACTGGTTTGAAACCGTCCGGATTCATGCGGAAAACGGGATTGATTTCATCACCATTCATGCCGGTTTGAACCGCAAATGCGCCGAGTCCATCAAGACCAATCCGCGGTTGTGCGGCATTGTGAGCCGCGGCGGTGCCATTCTGTTTGAATGGATGAAAAAGACCGGGCAGGAGAATCCGTTTTACGAACATTTCGATCGGCTTCTTGATATCTGCGAGGAATATGATGTCTGCATTTCACTGGGTGACGGCCTTCGGCCGGGAGCCATTAAAGATTCCACTGACGCCCCCCAGATTGAGGAACTGATCACCCTGGGCGAGTTGACCAAGCGGGCCTGGGCCCACAACGTCCAGGTAATGATTGAAGGACCGGGGCATGTGCCGCTCCATGAAGTGGAAATGAATATGAAGCTGCAGAAGAAACTGTGTCATCAAGCACCGTTCTATGTCCTCGGGCCGCTGGTGACCGATATCGCGCCGGGGTACGACCATATCACATCTGCCATCGGCGGAGCGCTGGCAGCCATGCACGGGGCTGATTTTCTCTGTTATGTAACGCCTGCCGAGCATCTGCGTCTGCCCCTGGCCGAAGATGTCAAAGAAGGGATTATGGCATCCCGTATCGCTGCCCATGCCGGTGATCTGGCAAAAGGACTGCCGGGCGCAGACCAGATTGATCACCGGATGAGTAAGGCCCGGGGTGAGCTGGACTGGGACGGCCAGTTTGACTGTGCCATAGACCCGGAAAAGGCACGGGCATACCGGAAATCCTCAGAACCCGAAGAAGGGGACGTCTGCACCATGTGCGGGGATTTCTGTGCAGTAAAGCGGGTGAATCAGCTGCTGTAGAACCGGCAATTACGGGTTGCTGCTGGCCAGTATTTTGTTTTTGATATAGGCTTTGTTGTTAATGATGTCCGGTGTCAGGCTGGGCATCATTTCTTCTTTGCAGAAAGGGCAGTAGCTGGCAGCGATGTTGTTCGCGTCCAGGATAGTTTCAGATTCAAAGATGATTTCATACCGGGAACTTCCGGGGTGGCTGCATGCTTTGTTGGTGCAGCAGTACTTGAGGGCCATGATGTCCTCCTTTTATGGTGCGGTTAAACCTGGGCGTATTATGGACGGTTCCTGTTAGGGGCAGATTAGAATCGCATGTGACCTTTATTGTCATTGAGAAAGAATCTTCCTTTTATTCTATCGGCAGAATCTGGCCGATATCAAGGATTTTAAAGCGGGTTTTATCCAGGTTTTCAGCATCGATGTACCGTTTAAGGTCCAGTGCCGGGAATCCGGGCGGTTCAGACC
>CAZLNA010000573.1:0-1528 GCA_964560485.1 uncultured Desulfobacula sp.
CTGTGGGAAAGAGGATCGGCAGCGTGGTTTCAAGCCTCAGACAGGTACCGGTTCCGACAATTTCCACCCAGTCGCCCAGACCGGCTTTGGTGATGGCTGTCTGCAGTTCTGCCTTACTGACACCATCATAAGGGTCTAAATCGCCTTTTGCCGTTGGTCGCATCACCGGCATCATCGGACCGGGCGAAATTTTCTGGACCTCAATTTTTGCTGCGGTTTTTCCGGCTGCTGCTTTCTGCTGCAGCCTGGATTGAACAATCTGCTCCAGAGAAGTATCTTTTGCCGCATCTGAGCCTGCTGAATAATACTGAACCAGGTACTCAAGCCGGTTTTTAGTCTTTAACAGGGTGACAACTTTCTTTTCTTTTTTGACGATGGACGCCTTCAGTTCGGCTGGTGCGGTCCGCCCGGAATCCTGGATCTGGTTAATTTTCAAGACCAGCCAGTCAATATCCTGTTCCAGTGCTTTAATCTGCTCATCCAGCACCTTGATTTCTTTTTTGTGGGCCTCAATTTTTGCTTTCAGCTCTTCAGCAGAGTAAACATTCTTATCAAAGAGTTTTTCCTCTTGATAGCCTGCACTTAAAATCATTGAGGGGATAAATACCAGAAGCAGGATCACCATCAGGGAAGAAAGGATTTTTCTGCCTGCATTCTTTAACCATAAAAATTTCATGGCAACCTCCGGAAAATGGGTCGTTATACACATCGGTTTATTCAATGGCCGTGTCATTATCAGACAGGGTGAATTACCCGGCTTCGCTGGTCAACGGACTGGAAGATGAAAAAGAAGGTTTCACATCTCTTCCGATCCCCACCGGCCACCAGACCATTCCGTCTCTGGCAAAATTAATTCTCAAACGCATTCTTACCTGGGTAATGCCATAATCGCCTTTGGAGATTTCCATGATCTCGGTTCCCCTCAGCCATGACTGGGTATGAACCTGAATCGTGTCATAATCCACAGCCCCGCGGCCGGCCCGCATAAATGCATCCACATAGACACCACGGACCTTTTCAACCAGCTGCCGGTAACCGTCGGCAACAGCAGCGCGCTCAGCCATTAGAACCGCTTCTCCTTTTGAAAAGGCATTTTCAGGTTCGATCCCTTTTCCGATGACAAAAAAGGTAACCACCTTGTGATCATCCACTTCGCCGCCCGGAGGACCTAATACCTTGCCCGGACCACCAGCGGTTTTAGAAGGTTTCACCGTGTTGCTGCCGCAACCGGAAATAAAAAAAACTGCAGCAATCATCCCTAAGACAACCAGACTAAATTTTTTCATTTTTCTTTCCCTATTTTTGCGATTTTGACAAACACTCAAAACAGGTGCCAAATGCCATTTAACATTGATCCCAGACAAAATCTCATGATATTGATAGAGATCGTCAACAGATTTAGTTAACTTTAATTCTAACAACAGCCGATACAAGAATCATGCCTGGTTTCATCAAATCCGTCATATTGCACACCTCAACAACCTGCATTCTCTGCAGCCTCTTTTTCAACCCCCTGTTAATACAAGCC
>CAZLNA010000574.1:0-1527 GCA_964560485.1 uncultured Desulfobacula sp.
CCTTTTCCATCATCCCGAGCTTTGTTTCATATCGATCAAGAGACTGCCTGACCGGCTCCACCGTTTGACGCAGTTCACTTCCCGCTGCATTCAGGTCTTTTTTAACATCTTTTGAATACCTGGAGAAATACTGGTCTGCCAGTGCCATAAAGCGGTTTGAATTATGGTAAAGGGCTTCATCAGATACCGCCTTTAGCCTGTGGGTAAAAAACCTTGCACCCGCGCGTGCAAGAGCGGTACAAACCACCACCCCCAGGCAGAAACCTGCAGCGAGCCAGGCCAGATGTTCCAGAGAAACCGAGCTAGGAGGCATGATAGGATCCGCTTTTTCCTCCGTCTTTATATGCCAGGTGAATGTCACTGATCCGCATGGCGCGATCATGGGACTTGCACATATCGTATATGGTCAGTGCAGCCACGGAAACGGCTGTGAGTGCCTCCATTTCCACTCCGGTCTGCCCGGTCAGCGAGACGGCCGCCTCAATAGCTATGACCGAGTGATCTGTATCAAAAGAGAAATCAACCCTGGCGTGAGTAATATTTAAGGGATGACACATGGGAATGAGCGAGGCTGTCTGTTTGGCTGCCATGACGCCTGCAATCCTGGCGGTTTCCAGGACATTGCCTTTTTTTACTTTAGCGTCCATGATCCGCGCCAGCGTTTCTGCTTCCATGGAAATCCGGCCACGGGCCACTGCCTGACGATGGGTCCGCTCCTTGCTGCCCACATCCACCATTCTCACCCGGCCGTTTTCATCCAGATGGGTAAATTCTGCCATTAGTGCCCCCTTTCAAATGCCTTTCACCATCATTCATCTGCATAAAACTGGGTTTTAGAAGTAGCCTGGGATTTGACCAGGTTCAAGGTATCTGTCAAGGCGGCCAGCACATTCTCGCGAATGTCTCCGGCCACCACCAGAAACATGACATCATCACCGACTTCAAGCAATTTTTCTTCATTGATATGGATCAGGATATCAATAATGCCGGACCGCTTTTTTTGCTCATGAATGATGGCTTCCAGCCGTTCATGATCAACCTTGACCTTTAACCCGGTTACCTGCCGGCCATCCCGGCTGGTCTGGCGGACCACGCCGTTATGGCACAAAATCATCCCGGCTTTTGGATAATCTTGATGTGCTTTTATTTGATCAACAAGCAGGGTCATATTCATGGCGTCTCCTTTTTCTCCCAGGCGTCTCTGATCTGTTCAGCCTGGACAAGATCTTCGGGTGAGTTAATATTAAATATAAAATTCAGCTGGGGGTCAAACTGTCTGAGTTCAGTGGCAGGTATTTCCTTGACCTTTCTGGCTCTGAAGCTTTTTTTGATCATGAACTCATTTTGCTTGAGGTTTTCTTCAAACTGGGGCAGGCACGATTTTGCATAAACGGCAGACAAGGGTTCCACCCCGCCTTTGGACCTGGGAAGAACGACTTCGACCCCGGGCTCGATCTGATTCATCATATATTGAATAACCCCGGGATTTAAAAAGGGGGTATCACAGGCGCTCACATAGATATACGG
>CAZLNA010000575.1:0-1517 GCA_964560485.1 uncultured Desulfobacula sp.
CTGATTTCACCTGTCCTTCATAAAAAGCCGCGTTTTTGTTTTTATTTATCTTTTCAAGGCGGGCAGCATCGTCCAGGCCCTGCGTCAGTTCAGCCAGCCTGGGTGCTGCAATGGTTGCCCGCCAGAGCAGCATCCAGCCCATGATCACATCTCCCATGGCGGTCAGGAAAGGTGAGGCATGACCAAATGCGGCTTTAAAATCTGCAGACATGGCCATGGTACCGAGCTGCATGGCGACTTCGCCAAGCCGGTTGACCACGGTCTCCATCTGTCCGGCTGATTCTGAAAGACCTTCGGTCTCTTTGGCCCGGGCGATCACCTGCTGGATTTCACCCAGGAAATTCATAAACACAGCCCCCTGTTTCATTGCCATTTTCCGGCCCAAAAGATCCATGGCCTGGATGCCGTTGGTCCCTTCATAGAGTGAATGAATCTTGGAATCCCGCATCAGGCGTTCCACCGGATACTCGGTGATATACCCGTAACCGCCGTACACCTGCATGGCCTGAACCGTAATGTCAAAACCGCGGTCTGAACAATACGACTTGACAATGGGGGTCAGCAGTTCGATCATATCTTTGGCTGCCTGCCGCTCTTCTTCTGTTTCTCCGATTGTTTCTGTGTCAAAGAGTCGGGCCACATAATAGATAAAACTGCGCATGCCTTCCACATGGGATTTCATCCACAACAGCATCCGGCGGACATCCGGATGGCGGATGATGGGAACAGAAGGGGCTTGCTTGTTGAACATATCTGCCATATCTCTTCCCTGGACCCTTTGTTTTGCGTAATCAAGGGCATACAGGTAGGCGCAGGAGGCGTTTCCGAACGCATTGAGGCCGACCCCGAGCCTTGCTTCATTCATCATGAGAAACATGACTTTCATCCCCTTGTTTTCTTCACCCAGGAGCACGCCGCGGCACTTGCCCTTGCTGCCGAACGCCAGCTGGCAGGTGGGGCTGGCATGAAGGCCGATTTTTTCCTCAATTCCGGTGCAGATCACATCATTCGGTTCCCCCAGACTGCCGTCTTCATTGACCCATATTTTGGGTACCAGAAAAAGGGAGATCCCCTTGGTTCCGGCAGGGGCCCCTTCGATCCGGGCCAGGACCGGATGCACAATATTGTCAGCCAGGTCATGTTCACCGCAGGTGATAAAGATTTTGTTCCCGGTGATGGAATAGGTGCCGTCTCCGTTGGGGACGGCCGTGGTGGTCAATGCCCCCAGGTCAGATCCGGCATCCGCCTCTGTGAGAACCATGCTGCCGCCCCATTCGCCGGAATACATTTTTTTCATGTAGCGTTCTTTTTGTTCATCTGTGCCGAAAATCTCAATCATTTTGGCTGCACCATGGGCGGTGCCGGCAAAACAGATCATATTAAAGCCAGGTGCACTCAAGTATTCCATGACAGCCTGGGCAATAATGTGGGGCAGACCCTGGCCGCCAATTTCCGGATCTTCGGTCAATGCGATCCATTCGCCTTCCTTGAGCAGCTCCCAGGGCCGGTGGAGGCAC
>CAZLNA010000576.1:0-1516 GCA_964560485.1 uncultured Desulfobacula sp.
GCACCAGATGGGGGTGGTGGTCCCAAATTTATACTCGGGTTTGAAAAACAACCTGATGAGAAGATCGTTTTTTTTGACCCGCCCAAAATAATTAAGGACATCAATGTCCTTTTGATTGATCCTGACGATACCCACCGCCTGATGGTCCGAAGTTTTTTTACATCCTGGGGATGCCGGCTTGAGGAAGCGGTCAATGCTGAAAGGGCATTGGAAAAACTTGACAGTGCCGGTCGGACTGGAAAGGCATTTGATCTGGTGCTGCTGGACATGCAGCTCCCAGGGCTGGGTGGTGAAGCCCTGGCTGAAAGAATAAAGGCTGACCCGGTCTGGCAGCACATGCCGCTTATCATGCTGTCGGCTCAGGGGCGGCGGGGAGATGTGAAACGACTTAAAGAAAAGGGGGTTCAGGGATATCTGCCCAAACCGGTCACAGCCTCCATGCTTTATAACGGAATGGCAATGGTTCTGGCCATGGACGGGCAGGAAGAGATGGTGACCCGTCATTTTATCCGGGAACGCCAAAAGCAGTTGATCCGCCTGCTGATTGTGGGGCCGGCAAAGACCAGCCAGAAAGTGGTTAAAAATATTTTTCAGAAGTCCGGATACCGATGGGCACTGGCGCTGAGCGTTCAGGACGCGGTTTCCAAGTTTTCAGCACACGGTTTTCACATTGTCCTGGTGGAAGACCGGCCTGAGTTTGAGCCGGAAAAAACCATCCTGCGCCTCCGGCATGTTGAAAACGAGACAAACCGGCCCCCGGCGGCCATGATCATGATTGTTGAAAACAGCAGCCCCCGTGATCCGGTGGTGGGATGCGACGATATGATTTATAAACCGCTCTCAGCGGACAATGTACTGGCGGTTACAGAGAGATGGGCGAACCGGATGCTGGACCGTGATCAGAAGAAAGCCGGGATGATAAACCGTGCCGGGTCAGGCCGGCACCTGAATCTGTTTGATGTCGCCCCTGCACTGGAACGGGCCATGGATGACAAAGATTTTTTAATGGAACTGGTGGATGAGTTTATTGCAGCCTTCCCAGGGCAGGTGGAAAAACTCAGAACATCTGTCCGCAAAAATGATTTTAAAGTGTTTACCCAGAAAATTCATTCCCTTCGGAGTGCTGCATTGAATATTGGCGCCCTGGTTATCAGTGAAGCTGCCCTGGCGCTTGAAAATCTCGGGGATATCGGTGACCTTAAAAGTGCGGAACAACAGATTCCCGAACTGGAAACAGCATATCAGCAGTTTAAATCTTATGTAAAAACCATGGACTGGAGTCATTTATGAACATTTTAGTTGCAGAAGATGATTATGTATCAAGGCTATTGGTTAAAAAAGCGGTGAAGAAAATCGGGCATGAGGTCCTGGAGGCTGAGAACGGGAAACTTGCCTGGGATCTTTTTCTCGAGCATGAGCCGGACATGGTGATTTCAGACTGGATGATGCCGGAGATGGATGGGATAGAGTTGTGCCGGAAAATCCGGGCATCAGATAAAAAAACATATTCCTATGT
>CAZLNA010000577.1:0-1515 GCA_964560485.1 uncultured Desulfobacula sp.
ATCAGTTCAAGGTCTGATTCCGGTGTCAGGCCCCTTCCCTCCCTCTGGTGCTGTCTCAATCCATTGAACCGGGGGAGGTTTTCTGCATCCGGTCCCCGGCCCGGTACTGAGTATGCAGAACCGTTTGCAGACGGAGACCTTGATAAGGACAGGATCGACAAAAAAACGATAATCACTGCCAGGCAGCAGATGGTTAAAGCGGCAGCACCTTTCCATGGTGCTGCCGCTTTTTTTATTTACATAGTTTCTTTTTATTCCATGGGTTTGGGGTCACAAAGGTCATCCTTGCTGACTGCACCCCTGCCGCAGCCGCCGCAGAAAAATTCAAATCCGGCTGCCTGGGGTTTGCACAGGTGCTGTTTCTTTTTGGCCTGTTTCCCGCAACTGTCGCAAGTAAACAGATCGCCTTTTTGAGTGGGATCACACAGATGGCCGCCTTGGTTGGATATTTTCCCGCAGGTTTTACAGGTATACGTTGTCATGCTTCCTCCTTGTTTGCATTTAAGACCATGCATGGTCAGGCAGGTTTCCTATAACAAACAATAGGTTGTCTTCCCTTAATGTCAAACCTGAGGCGCGATCCCAAAAAGATCACTTTAATGCCTTTCCACCCCCCATTAGCTGCTCAATCCGTTCCTTTATGTAACCGCAGGCCGATGCTGTCTTTTCCCGGTCAATCCGGGGGACATCCACCGCCAGGCCTGAAACTTTCTCCTCACTGATTTCAATCAATTTATGAACGGCAAATGTCTCCACTTCTTCGCCCTGTGCCAGACACCCGCAGCCGCCGGCCACACCAAGGAATTCACCTTTAATAAAAATCGGCACCACAAACTTGGCAAGTCCGGCATCACATTTGTCAATCACCGGCTCTCCTGCTTCTCTTGCCTTATTCGTCATATTCATCTGGGCTGCCGCGCAGATGAAACTTTGTCCTTTCTGACTTGATTTAATTTTGGGGCATAACCTGTTTGACCACACTTTCGGGGGGGTCAGGCGCTCTCCCTGTGCATTAAAAACCGATCCTTGAAATCCGAACATAGCAAACAGATCTTTCTCCAGTGCTGCCCATGCCTCAATCGGCTGTAATGATTCCAATGTCATTGTATTCTCTTTTTTAATATCCGGTTTAATATCCGGGGCTGAATGCAGAGCAGACAGCCGGATGGTTACATACTCGTTTTCCCGCAGCAGGATCCGGGCCCGGCACACCCTGACGCCTGGCCCGGGGCAGAACCGCAGCAGGCAGTATCATTCGGTCCGGGATGGGTCTGGCCTCTGTTCGATGCGGATGCATGCGCAGACATCAGTTTATCCACCCGGGTACTGCCGCAGGCCTGGCAGGACGGGATATCCTCGGGCCGGCGAATCAGGGACTCGCTGGTTTTGCCGCAATCCCTGCATTGATATTCATATAACGGCATCTTTTTATCCTTTCATGCTGAATTGAACACTCCAAGTTACCAGTGGCCGTCTTTATTGGCGCTTTCAGCGTATACCACACCACCCTGCTTG
>CAZLNA010000578.1:0-1507 GCA_964560485.1 uncultured Desulfobacula sp.
TGTTCTGCGTTCTGGCATCTGAAAGGTTCCGGGTATCCACCTGGATTGCCCTGATACCGGCAGCCCTGCATGCGGCTTCAATATCTCTGGGCTCAATGGCCGGGCACTCGCCCAGGCGAACCGGGAGCGGCTGCCAGGACACGCTCAGATAAACCAGGATCCCGTCTTTTGCAAGGGCACTCTTAAAACTGCGCAGGGCTTCGTGCATTTCCATCCCGAGCACCAGGTCTGCGCTGCCTGAAAAAGTCAGTGGAGAATGGGCGGTTTCGCCGCACCGGATGCGGGACACCACCACACCGCCCCTCTGGGCAAGCCCGTGGGTGTCCACTGCCATTGCACGGATACCGGCATGGTCAATCGCCCTGAGCAGGGCCTGGCTCAACAGCCCGATACCCTGGCCGCCAACGCCGGTGATATGGATATTATAGGATGTCATCATTCTCCTTTTCCAAAGCCGATGGCCTGCTGCGGACAGGTCGCCCGGCAGGAACCGTCACCAATACACAGGTCGAGGTTGATGCCTACTGAGCCGTCATTTTGACGGACAAAGGTGGGGCAGCCGAACCGGACAAGACAATCGTGAGACCGGGTACACGCCTGTTGATCAATATCCACATGATGCATTGCAGCGCCATTCTTTTTCCTTCGCATGCGTGTAAATTTGAGCATGCACGGATGGCTGGCAATCACAACACTGATCCCTTTTACTGCCATGGCATCCCTGACCAGGCCGGTCAGTTTTTCCTGGCTGTAGGTATCACAGGTAAAGATGTGCTCAATGCCCATGCCTCTGAGAAGGCTTTCAATCTCAGTTTTTTCACCGGCATGGTCCTGATGGCCGGTCATGGCGGTGGTTCCGTTTTCCATCAGGATAAGGGTGATGTCGTGGCTGTTAAACACGGTATTGATCAATCCGGGCAGGCCGGCATGAAAAAATGTGGAATCGCCCATAAACGCCACCACCCGTTTTTTATCATTAAACAGGCTAAGACCGGATGCCATGCCGGACGAAGCTCCCATACAGACCAGAATTTCCCCAAGCTCATAAGGCGGCATATATCCCAGGGTGTGACAACCGATGTCTGCAACTGTCACATCTTCTTCTTTCAGGGCTTTTTTGATGGCAAAAAATGCACTTCGGTGACCACACCCCGGACACATCTGAGCCGGCCGGGCCGGCACCTCGATATCTGTTTCAAGCGGTTCGGGTTTCTGTTTGAGCATATCCGGCCAGACCCGTGAAAGCTTCTCATAGGTTTTATCCGGGGTGTATTCCCCGATATGGTCGTCGATTTCAGTCTTTCCCACCACATGGCAGGAAAGGCCTTCATCATAGGCCATGGCTTTTATTTCAAGCTCCAGGATCGGATCAAGTTCCTCAAGCACCAGCACTTTTTCATGGGCGCTTAAAAAATCAATGATCTGATCCCGGTCCAGGGGATAAATCATGGCCAGTTTGAGAATATCGGGTTTAAACCTTGCCTGTTCAAGGACATCGAGCACCGAC
>CAZLNA010000579.1:0-1506 GCA_964560485.1 uncultured Desulfobacula sp.
TACCTGGCAGGCCTGATGGCTGGATATTTTCCCGGATGGTCACGGAAAAAAGGATGGGATCCTGCATCACCAGCGCGGTTTTGCTCCGGATGGCCTCTATGGGGATAATGCTGTGATCCACGCCGTTGATTTCAATGGTCCCTTTCTGGGGGGGATAAAACCCGGTGATCAGGTTGATAATGGAGCTTTTCCCGGATCCAGTGGGGCCGACGATCCCAATGGATTCGCCCTTGGAAAGGCTGAAACTGACCTGCTTTAAAACCGATTTTCCCGGGGTATAGGCAAAATCAATCTTTTTGAAGCAAAGGTGGTTTATCTGTGTCAAGGCGGGTTCGGAGTGGCGGGCCTGTGAAGCCGCACCCGGGGCTTCAAGTACCAGAATGATCCGTTCTGCCGATGCCAGGGCATTCTGGAGCAGGTTGAATTTTTCTGACAATTCGCGAAGTGGTCTGAAAAACAGCTTCATATAGGTCAGGAAAGCCACCAGTTCACCCAGGGAAAGGGTTTTTTCAATGACTTGAGAACTGGCCACCCAGAGTATGACAGCAATGCTGATCACACCTAAAAATCCGATAAAGGGCATGAACACACTGAATATTTTAATCTGGAAAAGCGCAGCATGGTGATGGGCGGCATTGAGGTGGCTGAACCGGGAAAAAAAATGGTCCTGGCTGGTAATGATTTGAATGATTTTTATACCGGAAACGGCCTCTGAAAAGCTGTGATTAATCTCGGCTATTTTTTGTCTGATGTTGCGGAAAGCAGTTCTCAGAATTTTTGAAAAAAAGGCGATGCTCAGAGCGATCACCGGTACCAGCAATGAAAGATATGCCGCAAGGGTGGTATCAATAAAAAATAGAATCACCAGGATGCCGGCCATTAAGAAGAGATCCTTAAAAATAAAAATCAGTATGGAGGTGAACATTTCGTTCATGTTTTCAACATCCCCGGCCACCCGGGCGACCAGGCGGCCGCTGGAATTTTTATCAAAAAAAGATACCGGCAGTGCTGTCATATGGTTGAACAGCTCACACCTGAGATTCAGGATAATTTTCTGGCCCGTGTATTCCATGAAAAGGGTCTGGATAAAATCAATCAGAAATGAGATCGCAACAAATATGGCCAGAAAAATACCAAAGGCCTTCAGAGAGGTGATGTTGATACCGAAGAGGCGGGTTCCCGGAATATCATTGACTGGGAGGATGAATCCGTCAAATACCTTCTGGGTAAACATCGGCAGCATGAGTTCCGAGGCCGTCACCAGAAAAACAAGAAGGGTGGATAGTCCGAGCATCCAGCCGTAGGGCCGTATAAACGGCCATATTTTTCTGGCCAGCTGGCGGTTTTCCATTCTTTTAACGTTTTCTTCAAACACCGGATCCGGCATAGGCTTTCTCCTCAAACTGCTGAACCCTGAACGAGTCCGCATAGAACCGGTTTGTCCGGATCAGTTCCTGATGGGGCCCACTGCCTTCAAGCGTGCCGGCATTCAGGATATATATGGTG
>CAZLNA010000580.1:0-1503 GCA_964560485.1 uncultured Desulfobacula sp.
ATGCGGGCCTTTGTTCCGGTCTCCTCATTCAGGCTGTGACGGGTGATGATAGGGGCCGGCATAATTTCCGGGGCCGTTGAATCGCCGGACAGGACAACGGTCAGGGCGTCATAAAGTCTGGACTGTTTGATCGGTTTTGTCAGGTAGGCATCAAAGCCAACGGTTTTTGCGCTTGCCGCATCTCCCCTGATTCCCCTGGAGGCCAGCAGCACCAGGCGGGTTTCGCAGATGGCAAGACTTTTTTTAATGGTATGCGCCAGATCTTCTACATCCTTGCCGGGCATCATATCGTCAATAATGGCAATTTTATAAGGCATGTTGTTTTGAGCAGCTGCTGTTAGCATATCGATAGCCTGGGAAGAATCCAGGGCAGCCCGGGCCTGGCATTTCCATGCGGTCAGGTAGGCCTGGAGAATACCACGGCTGGTCTTGCCGGCATCCACGGCCAGAATCCGGCAGCCGGCAAGATCTGAAGTTGTTTGAACGGTTTGATGTTCAGCGCTTTCAGGCTTGTTGAACCGTGCGGTGAACCAGAAAGTTGAGCCCTGACCTTCTGTGCTGTTGACCCCGATATTGCCATCCATCAGTTCTACCAGCTGCCGGCATATGGCAAGGCCGAGACCGGTGCCGCCATATTTTCGTGTGGTGGAGGTGTCTGCCTGGGAAAAAGATTCAAACAGCCGGCCGATAAGGGATTCAGGGATACCGATCCCGGTGTCTTTAACGCGGAAAAGCAGGCAGACCTCTTTGGTGGTTTCTTCCTTGACCCTTGCCTCCACAGCTACTTCCCCCTGGTGTGTGAATTTAACAGCATTTGCCAAAAGGTTGAGCAGTATCTGGCGAAGACGTCCTGGATCACCGATCAGCCGGGATGGCACATCCGGCTGGATAAAGCATGAGAATGCCAGTTTTTTTTCAGCCGCTTTAACGTCGATGATTTCGGCCACATCTTCCAGTGTGACCCTCAGGTCAAAGCTGATTTTTTCAATATCGAGCTTTCTGGCTTCAATTTTGGCAAAATCAAGAATGTCGTTGATAACGTTCAAGAGGGCGTCCGCACTTTTCTGGGCGGTTTGTGCATACTCGTTTTGTTCGTCATCAAGCCGGGTCTCCTGCAGGAGGTGAATCATGCCGATGACGCCATTCATGGGGGTCCGGATTTCGTGGCTCATATTGGCCAGGAAATCGCTTTTGGCCTGATTGGCTTTTTCAGCCGTGTCCTTGGCTTTTCTGAGCTGTCTGCTGGCATTGATACGGACATATTCGTACACTGCAGCCATGGTAATCACAGCTCCCATGGAGCCCAGCAGGCGCTGTTTGAACGCTGCCGGATAGGTCGTTGTCACAAATGGCAGTTCCGGAAAAAAGAGAATGATGACAATGGATGAAATGAAAATGAAAAGAAAAATACTGCCGCGTTTAAGCCCCATGGCAAAAAAGACCAGGGTAGGGAAAAAATAAAGCCATAAAGGGCCAGTGTTGTCTTGGCCGCCGGTGCACAAT
>CAZLNA010000581.1:0-524 GCA_964560485.1 uncultured Desulfobacula sp.
GTTTGAAGGACATCCGTTCCTCAGCTGCCTGCAGGAGTAATGAACCACTGTCAGCAGATGGACCAGCCTTAGTGTTAACGGCCGCACCTGAGAGTGCAGCCGTTAACACTATCCCGAATATATCATTATTTCAGATTTAAGACATTAACCATAAAAGCAGATTAAAAGAATGATGCGAGCACCAATACTCTACCTGGCCGTGGCAGTGGCAGCCCCCATATACGGCGGACAGGTCTGTCCCTATATGGAAGGACTTCCCGTGTGGGAATTCGAGGGATATGTGGCCCTGCCCATGGCAATCATCCTGGGGCTGCGCCTGGCATTGCATCCTGTCTATGTAAAAGCGGCACCAATGATTGAGCGCAGTCACCGTCAGTTCAAGCTTGACATGGGACTGTTCACGCTGGCAGGGCTGGGCACATCCCTTCTCCTGCATTTGGTTCTGGACTTTCCCCTCTGGCAGATGGGGTATAAACTGACGCTTTCCTTCATCACCGGCGGTTTGTTCGCATCCCTTGATATGG
>CAZLNA010000581.1:534-1503 GCA_964560485.1 uncultured Desulfobacula sp.
GAATTACGGGAGCTTCTTGAACTGAAGGGAGCAAAATCAATTTACAAAAGCATTGAGAATCCCGATTCTCTGCTTCCGCCGTCAAAGGTGATGCCACGCTCGAGAATGTTTGCCCTGGTGGCTATCTCCATTACCGGTTTATCGATCCTGATAGTCCTGCTGATGATCCTGCGGGATTTTAACTGGCTTGCCCAGCAGCCCGCTGACGTCCGGGACTTTCACGGGGCGATAAACTCAGTTGTTATAGAGGTCCTGCTCGTCATGGGGGTGCTGCTTGCATTTTCCATGAATCTGATCTTTTCAGTTGCCCGGAACCTGCGAATCCTGTTCAAGCTGGAGACATCGGCCCTGGAGAGCATAAGCCGGGGAGACCTGTCAGTGCATGTACCTGTGGCCACTCAGGATGAACTGGGATACATTGCCGGTGTGACCAACACCATGATTTTAAAACTTCGGGACCACCTGAGGTTGCGGCGCGGCCTGGATATTGCCGCCGAAGTACAACAAAATTTTCTTCCTGAATCCGCACCAGAAATCAATGGCCTTGACATGGCCGGAGTGTGCCGCTTCTGCGAGGAAACCGGCGGCGACTTTTATGATTTCATTCCTGTCAAAAACGGTGTCATTGCCGTGATCGGAGATGTGTCAGGCCATGGGTTGGAATCAGCATTGCTCATGGCGTCAACAAGGGCAAGCCTGCGGCAGGCTGCCGAAGCCCTCATCGAACCGGGCGACATCCTGCAGGCTGTAAACCGCCAGCTCTGCCGGGACACCCGATACTCAGGGCAGTTTGTCACCGGTGTGATATTGCTTATGGATTCTCAAAACCGCCGTCTTCTGTGGTCCAGTGCCGGTCATCCGCCCCCCATTCGTTATTCCAGGGAGACCAATACCTTTGCTGTCTTGAAAGGTAAAAATCTGGCACTTGGTGTCGATGATTCCTGGGAATATAAAACCATAGAGACACAG
>CAZLNA010000582.1:0-1500 GCA_964560485.1 uncultured Desulfobacula sp.
CGATTAAGCCGTGAGGAGGGAAAAACATGAAGATTGGCGTCCTCAAGGAAATTAAACCCCAGGAAAACAGGGTCTGCATGACGCCGTCAGGCGTTGATGCGGCGGTTCGAAAAGGACATACCGTCTATGTAGAAAAAAGTGCCGGTACCGGGTCCGGATATTCGGACAAGGAGTACGAAACTGCCGGTGCAGCGATTCTGGAAGCACCGGAAGATGTTTTCAGTTCCTCTGATATGGTGATGCATGTCAAAGAACCCCAGGCCAGTGAATTCAGCCTGATTAAAAAAGACCAGATCGTGTTTACCTATCTTCATCTGGCTGCGGACCGGGATCTGACCCTGGCCCTTTTAAAAACCGGCTCTGTCGGCATCGCCTATGAAACCATTGAAGATGATACCGGCGGTCTCCCCCTGCTTGCGCCTATGAGTGAAGTGGCCGGGCGACTGGCAACACAGCAGGGCGCCAAATATCTTGAACGGACCTTTGGGGGCAGGGGCGTGCTTCTGGGCGGTGTTACCGGCACACCATCGGCCAGCGTTCTGGTCATCGGCGGTGGTGTGGTGGGCATCCATGCAGCCCAGGTTGCCTGCGGAATGGGGGCCAACGTTACCATTCTGGATATGAATATCCACCGGCTGCGGTATCTTTCTGAAATTATGCCGGCAAATTGTCAGGCACTGATGTCTTCGCCTGCCCTTGTCAGAGAGCTTGTGAAAACAGCAGACCTTGTCATTGGAGCGGTTCTTGTTGCCGGTGCCAAAGCGCCGAAGCTGATCACCCGGAAAATGCTGTCCACCATGAAAAAAGGGTCCGTCATCGTGGATGTGGCCATTGACCAGGGCGGATGTTTTGAAACGTCAAAGCCTACCACGCATAACGATCCGGTTTATGAAGTCGACGGTGTGATTCACTACAGTGTCGCCAATATGCCGGGTGCTGTCCCCCTGACCTCGACTGTGGCGCTGACCAATGTGACACTGCCGTATGCCATGGCCATCGCTGACCAGGGGTGGGAGGCCGTATGCCGGGACAAAGGGTTTGCCAAAGGGGTAAACTATGTGGGCGATAAAATAGTCTGCGAGCCTGTTGCCCGTGCGTTTAACCTTGAATATACGCCGCTGGAAAGCCTGCTGGGAAAAGGGGATAGCCGATAAGGGTCAGCATTCTGTCGGACATTTGAGCTGAATGCAGCTTGTAACCCTTGTGTCAAAGCTGTTCATGTACCAGGGGGCAGACTTGTATTCAAGGCGGTTCAATCCTTTGGTTTCAAGGGAACTGATTGCCAGCTGCAGGGTGTGGTAGTCAATTTCAATGTCATGCCACCCCAGGTACTGAAGCCGCTGGACCACTTGGGTATGTGACATCCTCGGATCAATCAGACAGGCATTGGCCAGGCTCCGGATAAAGCCTGGTATCAATGAGTACTCAATTCCGCTTTCCAATAGTTTTCCGACCAGTTTTTTATCCACTGATGATATCATAGACCACTCTTTAATCGTC